>CACXGJ010000001.1 GCA_902767125.1 uncultured Ruminococcus sp.
ATTTATATCGAAAATGGACACGGTGAACAAGGAATGAAACATAAAAGTTGTTTTTATAACTTTTTATAAGTTTTCAGTAACGGAAAGATCAGTGAGTATGTTCAATGGTTTTTTGTCCGGTCTGGCATCGGGCGATCAGGTGAAAATAACTCAAAAAAACGGTCAGGTAATAGTCGGAACCGTTACCGCAAATGACGGAGAAGATTCAATAATGTTGAGTGTTTCAACATCTGTTATTATGAGATATGGTGCGATAGATTCAATATCCGTTTTATCTCATATGAACGGATCGGAGACAGTGATGACTGATACAGTTCAGTCATCTGACAAAAATGCAGCTCCGCCCAAAAAAAAGGGGATAGATGTTACAAAGCTTCCGAAAGTGAAGCTTCTGTCAGGAAAGGGCGGTCTGGATTTTGATGTATCAAAGGAGCAGTTTGAAGAAAAGGCAGGTGAGCTTGGGGACAGTGACAGTAATATCCTTCAGACAGCCTGTGAGAATGTATTGACAGAATATGACAAATATGAACGAGAGGGTATGCAGAAGGCTGCATCAGAGCTGTCATCACTTGTTGAGGGTGATGATATAAGTGATCGCCGAAAGGCATATATCGTTGCTGCAATGGGTTCATATCTTCTGGAGGATTTCAGAAGGGCAAGTGAATATTTTTATTATGGTGATGATTTGAGGAGTGCATATTTGTCTGCATATGAGGGTGCATACAGATTGGATGATGATACAGGTATGTATCAGGCGGCAGCAGCCCTTTCTGCACTGTATATATTATACGGTGCAGATGATGAACACATTGAAGAAGCAGCATCCTGTCTGAAAGAGGCCTGCATAAAATGCAGGGATATTTCAGCCATAGAGTTTATTTTTGAGAATACCAAGGATAATAAAAAAATGGCATATGCCTTTGCGGCACTTAATCCTGTATGTGACAAGGCAAAGACTGAATTTTATTCCGACTCTGTTGAGGATTCCATCAGGTCGGTCAAAGAAAAATATGATTCTGACGGGGCATCATCAGTTATAATTGAAATGTCCAAGGCAAAATCTCAACTGAAGTTCGCTTCAGGTAAAAATACGTCAGCGGTCAAGAATAAGGTTTTTGATACAGAGGGGAAGATTATAAGCCTGAACGGATTCAACGATGTCGGTCAGATAACGGGCAACAGCGGAACAGCATATGAATTTAGCTTTAGTGATGTTGCTGACGAAACGCTTATGAAAAATATAAGGAATATCACAAAAAAGAGTATGAAGACCTCTGAATTTAAGCCGATAGCCGTGACCTTTGAGTCGGATGAGATAGGCTCAAAAATGAGAGCCGAAAAGGTCAGGATAAATACAAAGTCCAAAAACGGTACATTTACGGTATCACAGCCTGCTGAAGATCCCAATAAACTGTTTTCGGCAAAGAAGTATGATGAAGCACTTGAGGGATTTAAGAGGATGCTCGATTCGGGTAAGCTCGAAGAAGGATTCTGCGGGATAATGAAATGCTATCTGACACTGTTCAAGACGTACCCCGAAAAAAACGAGGAATATAAAAAGGAGGTCGCCGAGCTTATAGAAAAATACTCCGATAAGCTGAATCTGACGGTAAAGTCGGGTGATGAGCTTATACACGGATATATAAAGCTCGAAAACTGGTACGGCTGTATAAATACTATAAGCAGAATGGAAGAAAAAAATGTCTTTAAGGATGATAATCAAAGATACCAGTATACAAAAACAAAGGCATGGGCTTACAGAAAAGCAGGTGAGCTGAAGCAGTCGATAAACATATATCTGGAGCTTGAAAGATTTGTTGACAAAAGGAGACTTTTCAGCAAAAAAACGGATATTCTTGATACCTGTTATGCCGATATAGCCGAGATGTATCTTGAGCTTGGTGACTATCAGCAGGCAAAATATTTCATAGATACTGCGGGGGATAATACAAGAAGGACTGAACTCAAGTCTAAAATAGATTCCCTGATAAAAGAACAGAACAAGATAAGTATCGAAGAACTGACAAACACTGCTCCCGAACCTCAAGAGGAAGAAAATGTTGATTACGAAGAAAACGAACCTGCTGTTGAGATCGAGGAAGCGGCAGAATATTCCGATGAAAAAGCATTTGACAGACTTATTACGAGTGACAGGGATATAATAGATACCGCATTGTCATTTGAACCCGATAAATTTTACTGCACTGTAACATATCTTAATGCCGCTGCAAAAATATGCGGGAATACCGACAGTGAAAGAAGATCGGAATATTCCGATATGCCGCTGACGGATTCGGTCATATCTGCGAAAAGACTTTTTAATTCGGCTTATTCCGTGTATGGTTTTGAGCATGAAACGAGTGCTGGGGAGCTTTTGTTTGACTATCAGAATTCATGCTATTCGATGCCGAGGTACAGTCTGAATCTGTTTGCATCGGCTGTTTTGAGGGAGACCTTCGGAAATAATGCCTTACAGCCGTTTGATATCGAAAGGCTGACAGCAGAGCTTGAAAGATATGCGTCTGAAAATGAGTATATACAGACAATAATTATTCTTGTAAACGAATTTAGATCGTTCAAGGAACAGACAGCATATTGTATAGATGTATTTTCCGATTACAATACAAAGAATGATGTCGTGGAGAATATAGTGAATGATGCAAAGGAGTGCGAGGAGTATATAAGTCAGAGAATAAAAGCTGTTGAGAGTCAGGGACGTGTAAGACGTGCAAGAGAGCTTATTTTCCATGATGAAAGCAGTATTCTGAAGCAGGCACTTGATGCGGTATGTGCAAATGACACGAATAAGGTGAACAATATAAAGAAGTCTGTCACCGAAGCATTTATGAGAAATGATTCTGAATTTAGCGTTGAAAATACGGATATGAAGAAAATAGATAAATTTATAGACTACCGCTGGGATATGGCAAGGGAAATGATAATAGCCGAAAAGAGAAATGTAAACAGACCTTATGACAATCTTAAGGGCGGAAAGAGAAATAACATTGTCATAAATCTGAAAAAGGTAATAGATTGTGTATGCAGATGGGTAAATGTTTCGGAAAATGCCCGTATAACCAAGGAAAAATATTATATTGATTCATATGAGGCAAGACGGGAGTATATTATAGATAATCTTGATAAGCTGTTTGAAATGAGCGAGGATTTTCTGGAGAATGAGTTCGATTGGGGCATTGACAGCATAAATGCGGCAGCAGATGAGCTTTTGAGCAAAATGGAGGGTACATATGATAAGCTCGAAAAAAGATATATGTATGTTGAATTTCTCAAAGGCGGATACATTTTGCTTGATGACAGCTATATTCCCGATATATCACCGACCTTCAGTGACCTGCCTGATTTCAATATCCTTGAAAGGATAAAGGCTCACTCAAAGGCAGACTTGCCCGATTGGAAGTACAGGGTACAGCAGATATTCAGCGACAATATACATAATCATAATTTCCGTACAGTGAGTCTTATAAAGGAATATGCACGTTACAGGAATGACAGGGAGGTCTATGAGCATCCCTCATTTGAATATTTTGATGACTGTATAAAATTCAGCAAGCAAAGAGCAACTCATTATTACAAAGATTTCAGAAGTGAAATAGAGCTTTATGAAAGTTATGGAAGTCTGTCGAGTCTTAACGGTGAGAAAAATATAATAAAAAATAATATAGATGTATGGTATGGTCTATCCTTGGCAAGCTGTGATTTCGGATTTTTCAGCGATCTTATAGAGGCATACAAGAGGAATATATCCAAAAATGCCGAATCAACCGCTAACAGGCTCATGCAGCAGCTTAATGATATATCCAATGATCCGAATTATAACTTCGGTATATACAGCAGGGAAAAGATCAGGGAATATATCGAGGAAAGAAACTTTTCGGTGGCTGAAAATATCCTGAACTGCATAAGACGAGGGGATATAAAGAGCATAACCGATTTTTCAAAGGAGCCTCTTGAAGCATTCAAAAATTTCATGGCTGAATATGAGATGCTTTATCATGCCGTTTCGGATACAAAGGTGAGTCTGCAAAAGTCATTTATAACCTATTACAGTACAAGG
>CACXGJ010000002.1 GCA_902767125.1 uncultured Ruminococcus sp.
ATTATTGGCTTTTTGTTTTTCGGAAACAGTCTGATTTCGTCCCTCTTTGCCCTTTTCGACATCTTCTTTGGGAGTACTTTCCTTTTGCTCCTCCTTGGCATTTGAACCGTCTTTTTTAGTGGTCGCACCTGCATTTTGTTCTTTTGATTCATCAGGATCATCTTTAGTCTGGTCAGATTTCAGAATTTTCTCAAGTTCTCTTTTCTTGTTGAAGGAAACATCATCAAATGCACCTATAGCTGAATTGATACCTGTCGCATAGCCTGCAACATCTGTTGCAAGTGCAACGGCACTTCCCACAACAGCCTTTATCTTTTCATAAGTATCACTGTCACCTTGAGCCTTGCTCCTGCCTGCCTGAAAAGTTCCGCCATAAATAACAAGGTTTCCGTCATCTACCTCGAAGATATCACGGGTAGTATAACGCTTCAAAGAATACTTATACGGATTAACCATATAGGCATTTGTATAAATTTCACCTGTACCGTTGCCGCTTCCGTCATCACTTGAATCTATGATAGTGAGGGTTGCTCCGCTTGTGACGGAAAACAAAACTGTATTGAAGTGTTTTGAATTATCGGACTGATAGTATTTATCAGAGCCGTTAGCCTTGTTTCTGATGTCGTTGACCTGAATTTTATGACCGTTGAGGTCAAGTACCTTATCGGTCGTAATTTCAACGGTTTCATAGTTACTTTTGCCAAGCTGTATCTTGCTGTCTTTGTCAAGCACGATATACTTGTCACTTTCACTCGTTGAAGTCAGTTTTTCTCTTATGTCACCGCTGCTGCCTCCAAGGTATGAAACGTGATTCCACTTTATGTCACCGTTGTCTTTGCCGGCAATGGCTTTGGAGAGTTCATTGCGTGCCTCACGCTGAACCTGTTCCAAAGTTTTGTCATACTTGTAGTCCATGTTGATATTGGTTCTGTCCTGAAGCTCGTCTGACGCATTTACTGCTGTCATGGGAAAAACACTCAACAGAATACTCAATATCATAAGAACACTCAAAGTCCTCTTCATAATTTACCATCCTTTCGGCTATGTAATTATTTATTTTATTATAGCATCATCACATATTCATGTCAAATAAAAAAAGCACGGCTGTCATAAGTATTGATGATAGCCGTTGCAATAATCTTTCATTCATTGTTTTGATCTTTTATGTCATTGTTCAGCATGGTTATCAGATAACCATAGCGATTCTTTGCACTGTAGCAGTCAAGCAGGTGCATTTTATGCAAAAGATAATCACAGCACTTAATCCGATCATTGCCTACTGCTTTTAATACCAAATCCTGTATCACTCTTACCTGCTGGGGCGTAAATTCGTTATCACAGGCAACTTCACCGAGCAGATCGGCAAGCTCTCCGCCATAGTGTGATGGTCTCTCCTCTGCAAAGTCGGGATATTCGTAATAGTCGTTGTAATACTGATCTGTTTTTGTATTGCTGTCAGGCAGAACGGGACATTCGTCAGATGAGAGCCTGTCATCATTTGTTTCAATGGTAAATTGGATTGACTTGAATGAACGGCATTTTTTATCTGTCGGAAAATACGAAAACCTTAAATTAGTCTTTTCATTAAGCTCTTTATGGCATTTTTTGAGAATATCCTTATTGAAATCCTTATAACCAATCGCATAACTTTCGGCAGTACAGTTCAATATCCGCTTAAGATCATCCAAGCTGATCTTCCATGATTTACGGAAACGGTTATTTTCCAGATACAGATACAGGATATAACTGTACCTGCTTGTAAGATCAACAATATTTCTCAAACGATAACGCAGATAACCGATATTTTCTATGTTGAATATATATTCAAGTGCCGACTCCGTACAGGCAAGATCTACCTGCCAAAGACCATCCTCATCTTGAGTGGCTTCTGCCTTTTCAAACAAAGCAATGACAGTAAAACCCTTGCGTTTGTTCGGATCTCTGATAGTAACGGTCTGAAACAGATTTTGCAAGCGTTTTTCCAAATCGACTTTATTTATTTTGGTAACTCCGAGTATTTTTTCAAGTTCACCCTTTTCAAACCTGACATAACGCTTTTCTTCATCGTGACTGTCTATACGACTCAAATAAGCATCAAGTATCTTGAACTCGACCAATGTCATTTCTGTTTCGGACAAAGTTTGAAGCGGATTGCTTTTTTGAACGACAAGTTTGTCATCTATTTTGGGAACACCAATGTAATCGGGCAGACTTGGAAGCCTTTTTCTCTTTGGCATAAATATCACCTCTAAAAGCCATTATAAAGCCTAAAAAGGATTTTGTCAACCCATAATTTCCCACCCTCCAGGAAAAAGTGTCCCCCCCTTCAGGAAAAAGTGTCCCCCCCTTCAGGAAAAAGTGTCCCCCCCTTCAGGAAAAAGTGTCCCCC
>CACXGJ010000003.1 GCA_902767125.1 uncultured Ruminococcus sp.
ATAGCTCGTTGATACTGTACAGGTTGCTGTACTTGAGCGAGAAGCCCCCGCCTCTAAGCGAAGCGTAGGCGGGGGAGTATGTCACCCCTCATATAGCCTATTATCAGATCCACCATCTTACCATAGCTCTCTACACCGTCCTTTTGAGCATTAGACTTCAGATAGCTGTCATTTACACTTGAAGCCACCTCCGCAACAGGTGTCTCAAACTGCTTCCAATACTCCGACTGATCATTCAGGTCTCTTATGACTCCCTCACTCATATGCTCCACAAGTGCATAATATTTCGTTTTATCCGTTTGATACAGGGCATTTGACACATATATCATCGACATCATATATCCCGAATATTCAAACTCCCTGTCACCTGAATTTATACACGCTAAAAATGATATGAAATTTGCATCCTCCTCATGCATTACTCCATTGACATGAGCCAATTCATGACACATTGTTGATGGTATTGAATGTGACGGTGCATCAGTATTGATATTGGCCTCGAACGTGAATGGAAAATATACTCCCGTTATATTCAGATATGACATTCCCCTTGACAACATCACTCCTTTGGGCTTGGAATATCCGCTTCCCATAAGCCTGTTCACGTATTCCTTTGCCCTTTCATCGGCATTTTCCGAAACAACTGCAACTCCTTTTTCATCTTCGATCATATCTTTTCTTATTTCGGATGACCTTTCAGCAAGATAAACACACACCCTATACAACTCATCACTCGAAACAGGCTCTGTCTTTATATCCATCTTTTCTGCAACACCTGTCGCATAGTAATTTATACCGCAATTCGTCGTGAATAAAAATAATATCACTGCCCCCGCTGTCAGTAAATTGAACAAGCCGTTTAAAATTATCTTTCTATTCGACCTTACTGCACTGCAAATCACATATATCAAATAACCCAATACGCTCAAAGGAAATAATATCACTATTATCTCTCCAATCGAAAACGGCACTATTCCTGTAATATTATTGAATATCACTGATATATATTTATAAACATACTCCTGATACCCGTCTGCAAATCCCTTGATATTTTTTGCCATCAATGTCAGAATTATCGAGATCGGTATCAGCATCGTTATCCAAAATCTTACAGACCTCAAAGCTTTTTTCATACATTATCATTCCTGTCTTTTTTTCTAAATTCTATCATACAATTTCCTTTTATTCAATGCTTCATATCTTCCGTTCAAGGAATTTTTATCATCACTTTCCAAAAATATTTTATTGCAAATTTACAGTATTTTTAATATTATGTAATGGAGAAATATCCTTTCTTCAAAATATAATTCCGGAGTGAGCTGAAATGAAAATTGAACAAATAGACAATTCAAGAATACTGATATCACTGTGTGACAAGGAACTTCAAAAGCTTTCCGTCACCTTTGAATCTCTCGATCTCTCCGAAAATCATTCACGGTCAGTCATAAAGGAAATCATTAACAACGCCTCATCTCAAACAGGTATTGATTTCTCAAATAAAAAAATTCTCATTGAAGCTCTCAAATATGAACACGGCTGTCTCTTCCTCATAACACTGTCAAAAAAAAGAAAGGTCTATCATATCAAATTCTACACCAATTCCTATATCTTTATATTCAATTCTGCCGAAAATCTGCTCTCATGCATAAAGGCTCTCTATAATATGCAAAATGACAAATTTTTCAGCTCTGTATTCCTCTACAATCAAAATTACTACCTTGTGATACGCTCCTCCTCTCCTCTAAAGCCTAAATATTCAAACACTATAAAAGAATTTTGTTTTTCATCAAAACACAACGGTTTATTCAATTCTTTCCTGCTTGAACACGGAAAACTATTGCACTCAAACAACGCAATTCAAAACATCGGAAAATATATCTAAACGAAAAGGCGGCTTGAATCTTAAATTCAAAGCCGCTTTTGTATTTTATCCTTTGTTTTTGATATACTCGTCAATGGCTTTGGCTGCTGCTTTGCCTGCTCCCATTGCAAGTATTACTGTTGCTGCTCCGGTCACCGCATCACCGCCTGCATAAACTCCTTCACGGCTTGTAAGACCGTTTTCACCGTCTGTTACGATACAGCCCTTTTTATTCGTATCAAGTCCCGGTGTAGTGCTTCTTATCAGCGGATTCGGACTTGTTCCTATTGCCATTATCACTGTATCCACCTCAATCGAAAATTCACTGCCGGGCTTTTCCACAGGACTTCTTCTTCCGCTTGCATCAGGCTCTCCCAATTCCATCTCAATACACCTGATACCATTTACCATGCCGCTCTCATCTCCCAGAATCTCAACGGGATTTGTCAGTGTCCTGAATATTATATCCTCCTCCTGTGCGTGTTCGACCTCCTCCTTACGAGCAGGCAACTCATTCATGCCTCTCCTATAAACAATATAGACATTCTCCGCTCCCATTCTCTTGGCACATCTTGCGGCATCCATCGCAACATTTCCTCCGCCTACTACCGCCACATTCTTTCCGTGAGATATCGGAGTCTTTGCACCATCTTTATAGGCTTTCATCAGATTTATCCTCGTAAGATACTCATTAGCCGAATATACTCCCTTCAGGCTCTCTCCGGGTATATTCATGAATCTCGGCAGACCTGCACCTGTTCCTATATATATTGCTTCATTGCCCATATCAAACAATTCATCAACTGTAAGAACCTTTCCTATGACCATATTTGTTTCTATATCAACTCCTATGTTCTTTAAGTTATCTATCTCTTTTTGCACGATTATTTTCGGAAGTCTAAATTCGGGTATACCATACACCAATACTCCACCTGCCAAATGCAGTGCTTCATATACAGTCACTTTATAGCCCATTTTTGCCAAGTCACCTGCCGCTGTCAGTCCGCTCGGTCCCGAACCTATTATCGCTACTTTATGACCGTTTGACTCGGGCTTTTTCGGTGCATTTTTGCTATGCTCCCTATGATAGTCGGCAACAAATCTTTCCAATCTGCCTATACCGACACTTTCACCTTTTATCCCCCTGACACACCTGCTCTCACACTGTCTCTCCTGCGGACATACTCGTCCGCATACTGCAGGAAGTGAGCTTGACTGCGATATTATCTCATATGCTCCCTCCATATCTTCATTGACTATCCTTTCAATAAACGAAGGTATATCTATCGACACAGGACACGCTGAACGACACGGCTTATTCTTACAGTTAAGACATCTTTGGGCTTCCTTCAGTGCCATTTCATAGGTATATCCCAATGCCACTTCATCAAAATTATTTTTTCTTATTTCAGGCTCCTGCACAGGCATAGGACATTTTTTGGGATCCATATTTTTAGCCATTTTTATCTTCCCCCTGCTTCATAAGATTACACGCACTTTCCCTTGCATGACTCTCAAAATCTCTATACATAGTTCCACGATGCATTGCCTCATCAAAGTCCACCTGATGCCCGTCAAAATCAGGTCCGTCAACACATGCAAATCTCGTCTTACCACCTACTGTCAGGCGACATCCTCCGCACATTCCTGTACCGTCTATCATTATCGGATTCATACTTACTATCGTCTTTATATCATATTTTTTTGTCAGCAGACAGACAAATTTCATCATTACAAGCGGTCCTATCGCTATCACTTCATCATATTGATTTCCGTTCCGTATCAGCTCCTCAAGGGCATTTGTGACAAGTCCCTTTTTTCCGTAGCTGCCGTCATCTGTCATTATATGAAGCTCATCACTGACTTTTTTAAATTCATCTTCGAGTATGACAAGGTCTTTGTTTCTGAAGCCTGCCACGCTATGCACTTCACAACCCATATTATGAAGCTTCTTGGCTATCGGATACGCTATCGCACACCCTACTCCTCCTCCTATCACTGCTACCTTCTTAAGACCTTCCGTTTCACTCGGCTTTCCCAAAGGTCCGACAAAATCCTGCAAACTTTCACCTTCATTCAGCGTATCAAGCTCCATTGTCGAACCTCCCACTATCTGATATATTATCGTCACAGTACCTTTTTCACGATCATAATCGGCTATCGTCAGCGGTATCCTTTCACTGTCCTCTTTTGCTCTGAATATTATGAACTGTCCCGGCTCTGCTTTCTTTGCAATAAGCGGTGCTTCTATCTCCATAAGTGATACTGTCGGATTCAAGCTTTTCTTTTTTACTATCCTATACAATTTTCATCACAAACCTTTCTTAAAACTTTTTCCCTGACTTACAGCATAAAAATTATATCACATTTTCTGAAAGTATACAATAGCAACCCTGCATTTTTCGGATATTAAAATTTCCTGTATCCTTTTCATTTTCTGCAATAATTTTCAGTGCCGACAAAGCCATTATAATATTATTATAAATATTTTATTTGTATTGCCAAAATTCAAAAATAGTATTATAATACAATCAGAGGAATAGTTTGTATCCTATGCAATGAATATTTATGCACTCTTAAATGACATATGGGGTTCGGTCATTTTCTGAAGTGTGTGTCCCCCAACTGTTTGACCTATCCGCTATTTTGGACGATCTCAAAGAAAGGGGCGATTTTCTATTATGTTGCACGAAGAATTTATGAGTCTTAAAGAAACCGGACAGAGAGGTGATTTTCTCCTCCCTCTCGTTGTTTACAAAACTGTCATGCCCGACTTTTACACTACCTTTCCAATGCACTGGCACGATGAAATGGAAATCGTTTATGTCGAAGACGGTGAATTTGAGGAATGTATAGACTTTGAATACTACAATGTGCAAAAGGGTGACATCATTATCATCAATCCCTGCATTTTACATTCCTTCAAACAACACGGCGACAAAAGGGCAAAGTTTAAAACTATTGTGTTCGATTTCAAAATGCTTACCGGAAATTCCGCAGATGCAAGCTCTATCAAATACTTTAATCCGTTTTTAGAAGGAAGTTATATCTCTCCGCAAATCATTTCTCCGGGGCAAAACCACTATTCGGAACTTGCTGATTGCATTCGCTGTCTTATCAGCACATACTCCGACAAAGAAAATTTCTTTGAAATAAAAATCAAGTCCGAACTTTACAAACTGTTCCATATACTGTTTACAAACTTCTTTGAATGTGAAAACGGAAATATGAATATCAAAGATAGCACAACAAGCAATATTAAGATTATCCTTGATTACATAAGCGAAAACTATAAGAGACCTATAACCATTGATGAACTCGCTGAAAATGTAAACCTCAGCAAGCATTATTTTATGCGTTTCTTCAAAAAATACATGGGCATGACCTGCATAGAGTATATCAATGATTACAGACTTAATATTGCGGCAAATCTTCTCCTCACTACAAGGATGCAGATCACAGAGGTTTCAGAAAATATCGGTATCACTAATCTCTCCTACTTTAATCGAATATTCAAGAAAAAATACAAGATGACTCCCAGAGAATACCGCTACAGCTCCGACAGGACAGACTCTACATGAAAATAAATACGGATATCCCTTTTACTGAAACTTCAAATTTACAAAAAAATGACTTCATCAGACCTTTCACGGTCTTTTGAAGTCGTTTTTTATTCAGGGGTTTTTTATATAAATTTGAAGGGTTACCCTTTCAATTCATACTCCTTATAAATTTTATCTTTTCCAATGCTTTTAGCATTGGTGGTATAACTATCGCCTGCACAACACTCATCACTACTGCCTGCCATATTCTTATCCCTACCCTTGTCAGGTAAAATTCATAAAACATCATATCACTTTTATACGACAGCAACGCTATCCACAAGGTCGTTACAAAAAGACTTATCACAAGCTGCGTTATCCCTATTGAGATCAGTATCCTTACAAAACTCGTCTTCTTATGAAGCATAAGACCGTATATCAACCCCGACACCGCATATGTTACAGTTATCGGCGGAAACCATGCTCCGACAGGATGAACAATATAACTTATTATATCACCGAAGCCTGCGACCAATGCACCTCCTGCTCCTCCATACAGTCTCGCTGCTATGACTACCGGTATGAACGACAGGCTTATTTTTATCGTTTCTGTATGCACTATCTCAAACATTCCCAATGCTGCCTGTGCTGCCATCAACATTCCGATAACAGCTATCATCTTCGGTGATATTTTTGCGTTTTTTGTAATCTCTTGTTTTTTTACCATAAAAAATTCCTCCCTACTATTAGCAGAATCGCTGAAATAAAGTAAGAAGGCTTCAATCAAAAAACCGACACACTATTATAACAGCGGGATGCAATCTATATGCCGCAAGACGATCCATATTCTCAAACCGCCTTTTCGTCCGAATGACAACTCCCCGTTCACCCGACACTTAACGCATATATATTTACTCTGCATTACCTACTATACTACTGTATTATCGTTTTGTCAATAGCAAAATTTCTTTTTTTATCATTGACAAACATATCTTTTAGTGATATAATCTCCTTGTAAATTAAATAATACCACTTATCAAGAGTGACAGAGGGAACAGACCCTATGAAGTCCGGCAACCTGCTTTTTTGTAAGGTGCCAAATTCTGCGGTATCAT
>CACXGJ010000004.1 GCA_902767125.1 uncultured Ruminococcus sp.
CGTACTTGACAAGTCAAGACCGAATACCCATACAGACAGATTTTCACTTGCAGTCATTCTTTTCAGACTGTTCTATATAGACCATCCCCTTGAGGGGCAGTATACTATAAAATTTCCTCTTACAGATCAGATGGGTGCAAAGCTTTTCGGGGCAAATCCCATATTTGTGTATGATCCGAAAAATCTTGTAAACAGACCTGATCCTGATGCACATCCAAATGTCATAAGCAGATGGAATATGTTTCCGCCTGATCTTAATGCGGCGTTTACAAAGGCATTCACGGACGGGCTGAAAGATATTGACAGCCGTATTACAGAATTGCAGTGGATAGAGGTGCTTGTCCGTGCAAGAGGAATGCTGGTCAAAATAAACGGCAAGGAACAATTTGTTAATGCGTATCACCCCGAAACTCTCCCGAAAGAGTGCAGGATACTTCGTACAGAGGAAAATATTATTGCATTGGCTCCCGACAGTGTACTGTATCAGTGTCAGACTGACAGATTCAGCGAGGATTATATTACTCCGTCAGGACTTGTCAGAGCAAGTCAGCGTGATAAAAATGTATACGGCTTGGGCAATCTTACCAATAATACTTGGACACTTATCATACCCGATAAAGAGCCTGTTTCTATACAGCCGAAAGGCTTTGTACCATTGATTCCGGGAATAATCATAGATTTCGGCAACATAAAAGCAAAGGTATTTTAACAGAGTGGAGTGTGGAGAGTTGAGAGTTGAGCTGAAAGGTGTAGCAAATGTGAGAGAGCTTGGAGGATACAGGACTGCTGACGGCAGGACTGTTAAAAGCAATGTTCTTTTGAGAACGGGCAGACTTGACAATATATCCGATGAAGATAAATATATCTTGCAGAATAAATATCATGTCAGTGATGTAATAGATTTCCGTATGGATATGGAGATAGTAAAAAAGAATATCCCCAATAATTCAATTTATCATCATGTTAATATTATAGATGACAGCAGTCTCGGCAAAAAAGCCGATAAAGGCGGATTGTTCGAGATGAGTCCCGATGAATTTCTGCAATTCATTGAAACAGCGGAAAATCTCGGTATATTCGGTGATAATATGTACATAACTTTTCTTGAAAATGAGGTCGGACAAAAAGGCTACAGGGAATTTTTCAAAATTCTTCTTGAAGCAAAAGGTGCTGTATTGTGGCACTGCACGAGCGGCAAGGACAGAACAGGATTAGCCGCAATGCTGATATTAAGGGCATTTGGAGCTGATGAGGAAACTATTGTAAAGGATTATCTTCTGACTAATGAATATAATTCCGAGAGAATAAAGAAAACAAGAAAGTATTTCCTTGAAAAGACGAATGATGAAATTATCGCTGAAAAGGCAGTGCTTTTGATGGACGGAGTAAGCGAAAAGCCTATGATAAATGTTATTAAACATTTGAAAGAAAAATATAAATCCGTTATGGGGTATATAAATGATATTCTCGGAATATCAAACAGAGAAATCGACATTTTAAAAGAAAAATTTTTGATATGAAAGGACAGGTGTATAAATAATGGCAGATTTCAGTTTGGACTTGGATTCGTTTGATTTCGGTGACTTTGACAGCCTTGAAACAGGAGTGGATGTAAAGCAGCAGCCTACACCTACGCCTGATGTAGCTAATATAGTTACCAATCTGAAAAAAAGGGCAATGGTAGTATTTTTTGTGATAGACATATCGGGAAGCATGAAAGGTGCAAGGATAGGTGCAGTAAACGATGCTATAAGAAATGTTATCCCCGAACTGCGTAAGCGTGAAAAGGGAAATACATCGGCTGAAATAAAAATTGCTGTTCTGGAGTTTTCTACAAGGGCAAATTGGAGGACATTGAGTCCCGAACCTGTTTCGACCTATAAATACAATGACATTGAACAGGTCTATGGCGGTACAAATTACGGTACGGCTTTTGCGGCACTGAATGAAAAGCTCTCAAACAGACAATTTTTAAGCTCAACAGCAGGAGCATATACTCCGCTGATAATCTTTATGACAGACGGAAAACCCTCCGATATGGGACTTTACCCCGAGCAGCTTGCAATTTTGAAACAAAATAAATGGTTCAAACATTCAACACGTGCAGGAATTGCAATTGAGGAGGGTGCATTGAGTCCCGAATGTAAGAGAGTTTTGCTTGAATTTACGGAGAATGAAAGCAATATATACGAGGCGAAAAACACGGTTATTCTTGCAAAGCAGATAGAGCTTGTAACGCTGACAGGTGTAGACTTGGTAACACAGCAGGGTTCAATACAAAACAGCAGTACACCTGTTGATACAACAGTAACACATACACCACCGCCTCCGTCCGTTCAGCAAAGTACACCGAAAGTTAATCTGAATCGTCCGTCATCATCACAGACACCACCACCCGCACCGCCCTCAAATCCCACACCGCCTCCTCAAACAGCGGCAAGTCCGACTTTGCCGATAGGGGATATAGATTGGGAAAACGACTTTAATTTCTGACAGAAAGAAGCGAAGTGCAAATGTTGTTTAATCCTGTTGAAAAGATAGAATATATTCGTGGCTTTTATGATTTTGATTTAATTCATTTTGTTGTCACTAAAAAATATGTTATCAAATCTAATGGTGACTTGCATATTTTTTATTATAAAGACAAGAGTCCTATACATTACAAAGAACTTCATTATTCTGTAAGTCCATCTGCTGTAAAAAGAGTTTTTCAGAAAGTTGACTTTGTTGTTCATCATTCAAATGTTCGTGTGCCATATTATGGTAGTAGTGGGAAAATAAAAATATACTATAAATTGTGGAATCGTGAAACTGTATATCGTGGTTTAGGATTGGGAATAGCAGTTCGCAACATTCCCATATTAGACATACCTTTAATGAAAGTGATTTTTGTAGAAAGAATAATCAGCAATTTTATTTTGAAGTATGAAAAGTAAAAAATATTGAGAGGTGACGGAGTTTGAAAGATTATACAGCGATAAATGCACATCATATAGGCAATATGCACATACAGAAAAATCTGCCGTGTGAAGATTTTTCCATGTCCTATGAAGATGATAAGATGGCAATAGCCGTTATAAGTGACGGTCACGGTGACAAAAACTGTTTCCGAAGCGGTAAAGGTGCAAAAATTGCCTGTGAAACGGCTGTTGAACTGTGTAAAAAATTTTATGAAACATCTGAAAGTATGGTCAGTGAGTATGGTATAGGTGCATTGGAAAATGTCCTGAAAGGTCTTGAAGCGGAAATCGCAAAAAATTGGAAGCAGAGTGTTCTTGAAGATGCCGAGAATGAGCCTTTTACTGACGAGGAACTTGAAGGTGTTTCTGATAAAATGAGGGAAGTATACAATTCGGGTAAGAAAATTGAAAAAGCATACGGCTGTACACTGATACTTGCCGTGATGACGGAAAAATATTGGTACGGCTTGCAGATAGGTGACGGAAAATGTGTTTCGGCGTATGACGATGGAGTATTTGTTGAACCTGTACCGCAGGATGAAAATTGTGTGGCGAATTATTCAACATCACTTTGCGGTGAAAATGCAGAGCTGAATTTTATGCACTATTACAGTGATATAATTCCAAAGGGTGTGTTTGTATTTTCTGATGGTGTTGAGGAGAGCTTTGACAGATCGGGCTTGTATAACTGTCTGTATTCGATAGATGTATGGCTCGAACAGGGAAAAACTGTTGCACTTGAAAGTATAAATGATCTTCTGCCGAAGATAAGCGAGGGCGGAAGCGGCGATGATGTCAGCATATCGGCAATATTATCGGCTGAAAAGGCACTTATGCCGCCAAAGAAAACTCCCGAACAGGTCGATGATCTTGTGAAAGCGTATGAGAATAATCTTGATAAGTGCAATGAGGACTTGGAAAATATTTATCATGAATTGGATGCTCTTAACGATGAATTGAAATCAGCCAAGGAAAAGATATCTGAAATTGAGGAGAGGATCGTACATAAACAGGCTGATATCGAGGATTACGAGGAGGCTCAAAGCAAAGCCTATGCGAATATGGAAAAAGCCAAAAGGTATAAGGTATCTGCAAATAAATTCTGGGAAGCAAAGCTGAAGCAGTTAGGTATTATAAAAGAATAATAAACAAGGAAATCTGCCACCGGGTAGAGAATGTAATAAAAAACATTCGTATGCACATCGTTAGGTCTTTGAAGATGTGTACGGATGTTTTTTATTTTGACAGGAGGAATTTTTATGAAAAATCCGTTTAAGGCATTGACAAAATTTGAATGGTGTTTGTGGATAGGCTCGGTCATAGCGGTAACAGTATCTTTTTTGATATATTCGACGGACTATCTGACACTTGCCGCATCACTTATCGGGGTAACAGCACTGATATTCATATCAAAGGGCATGGTCATCGGACAGGTCATATGTGTGATATTTGCGGTATTTTATGGGATAGTATCATATTTTTTCGGGTACTACGGGGAAATGATAACATATTTGTGCATGAGTGGACCAATAGCCATGATGAGTGTCATATCGTGGATAAAGCACCCTTTTGAAAAATCTGCGGAAGTTAAAGTAAGCAAATTGAGCAAAAAACAGATCATTATTATGATAATATCAACAGCAGGAGTCACGGGAATATTTTATTTTATATTGAAATCACTCGGAAATGCAAATCTGCTGTTAAGCACGATCTCAATATCAACGAGCTTTGCGGCGGCATATCTTACATTCATGCGAAGTGCATATTATGGAGTCGGTTATGCCTTGAATGATGTGATATTGATAGGGCTGTGGACATATGCGACAGTGGATAATATATCGTATATGCCGATGACAGTATGCTTTGCAATGTTCTTCATAAATGATATATATGGCTTTGTGAATTGGCATAAAATGGAAAAAAGGCAGAAAATGCAGTAAAAAAAGGGACTGAATGTATTCGAGATACCTTCAGTCCCTGTATTATTGACCGTTAATTATAATGATTAGTCGGCATATTTGTCAGTGCCGTTCCATGAATACATCTTACGGATTTCTTCGCCGACTCTTTCAAGCTGATGTTCAGCCTTGATAGCACGCATAGCATTGAAGTGTGCAAGACCGTTCTTGTTTTCGGCGATCCACTTTGAAGCGAATGTACCGTCCTGAATTTCAGCGAGAACCTTTTTCATTTCAGCCTTTGTAGCATCTGTGATGATTCTCTTGCCTGTCTCATAGTCACCGAACTCTGCGGTATTGGAGATAGAGTATCTC
>CACXGJ010000005.1 GCA_902767125.1 uncultured Ruminococcus sp.
AGACTTAATGTCGAAAATGGACACGGTGAACAAGGAATGAAACATAAAAGTTGTTTTTATAACTTTTTATAAGTTTTCAGTAACGGCTGATGTTTGTATGAAAAAGATATTTATTTTTTTTATGGCGGCTTTGGTGTTGGGAATGTCGGGGTGTTCGGGGAGCAGTGAGAGTTCGGTCAATGTATCGGAATATTCGATAGTTGCGGAAAGTCCCGAAAAGATAAAAAAGGATATGGGGGAGCTTTTTGAACAGACGTTTGTAGAGCTTTGGAAGTCCGATGTTATTTATATTGACGTGGAGATGACGGTCGAGAACAATGAAAACAGCGGACAGAAGGATGTTTATAAATATGTAGTTGCAAGTGACAAAAATAAAAAGAAAGCTATGATAAATATGCAGCAGCCCGATAATAAGAAGCTGCATTGTATAATAGAAAATGATAAGATATATGATATAAATGACAGTGAGAAGACTTATAAGGTGAGTGAGTATAAGAATACGATGGATGATTTCATCAGGGCATATACAAAGGATATGAATCTGGGTGTAAGTGAATCTATAAAGCTGTCGGAGGACGGGATGACGAATTTCAACGGTCAGGAGGATATGACCTTTGAAAAGTACCATATTTCGTCATCCGAAAAGAATGCTTCATCAATAACCATAACATATTACTTTAAGGATGATAAGCCGTATGCGGAAGTCATGCAGTCCGATAAAGGAAAAACTACATTCATTTTCAATTCGGTATCTGACAGTATAGCTGATGGTTCTGTTTTTAAGGTGCCGTCGGATTATTCGGAAAGGGCGTGATGTAAAATGATAAGCGTGTCACATCTTACTAAAAAATACGGTCGCTTCAAGGCAAACGATAACCTGTCATTTACGGTAAATGACGGGGAGATAGCAGTCCTTGCAGGACCAAACGGTGCAGGAAAGTCAACGGCAATAAAATGTATAGCAGGTCTGTTGAGATTTGATGGTGAAATAGAGATATGCGGATATAACAATAAGAGCATGGAAGCTAAAAAGATATTGGGATATATTCCTGAAATACCCGCTCCGTTTGAATTACTGACTGTGTGGGAACATATGGAATTTATAGCCCGTGCATACAGACTTGAAAATTGGGAGGAAAAAGCAAATGAACTGATCGGAAAAATGGAGCTTGACAATAAAAAAAATAAGCTCGGCAAGGAGCTTTCAAAGGGTATGCAGCAAAAGATAAGTATATGCTGTGCATTGCTGATATCACCCAAGGCAGTGTTGTTCGATGAGCCGTTTGTGGGACTTGATCCCCATGCCATCAAGGAATTGAAGTCTATGCTGACGGAAATGAAGTCACAGGGGATATCTGTCATAATAAGTACACATATGCTTGAAAGTGTCGATGAATTTTGGGATAAGGTTTTCATAATGATGGACGGAAAGATAGAAGCGGAACGTGAAAGACGATTTGTAGAGGAAAGCGGTGAAAATCTTGAGGAGCTTTTCTTTAATATAACCGAAAAATCAGACACGACAAGGAAGTGAGATAATTATGACCGCCATATTTTATATAATAAGAAAAGCTGTCAAAAATGCCGTACTCGACACATTAAGACACCCTGCACGGCTTATTTTGTATTTGCTGATAGGAGTAAGCCTTGTTTACGGTGTGATAATGGGATTTACAATGAATGCAGTGGATTATGAACTGTCAAAGGATATAAGGGCATTGTACGGTGGTTATCTTGCACTGCTTCATTTTATAAGCATACCTATCATGCTGAAAGGATTGAGTTCGGGAACAAACTTTTTTTCCATGAGTGACGTGAACAATATATTTTCAGCCCCCCTCTCACCGAAAAAAATACTTGTATACGGAGTCGGAAGACAGCTTTTATCAATGCTGTTCCTTGTGATATGCTTTTCGTCATACGGAGGAATGGTAATGAGAGTGTTCAGGCTGTCGGTATCGAATGCCCTGCTTCTTGTGGGGGGGATACTCATGACATTTGTTTTTGTACAGATGATAACACTGGTGATTTTCTGTATTTCGAGCGGTCACCCGAAACGTGCGAATGTCCTTAAATATATCATATATGCCATACCTGTATATACACTGACAGTTTTTGGAGTACATATGTTCAGGGACGGTCTCACTATCGAAAATCTCTTTTACTCAATGTCAGTGCCTTCTCTTGAATATTCTCCCATGATAGGCTGGGTACATGGATTTATATTCGGTCTGCTGGATAATGACATTGCAAAAACGGCTGTTTACGGTATATTGCTCATATTTATGATAATTGTTTCTGTATTGATATTTCTGTATTCCAAACTGGATTATTATGAGGATGTTCTTCAAGGGGCGGAAAACAATTATATCTTTCGTGATTCCATAAAAACAGGAACAATGAGTGAAGCATTGTTTATCGGTTCAAGAAAAATAAATGTTTCACATATGGGTATCGGCAGGG
>CACXGJ010000006.1 GCA_902767125.1 uncultured Ruminococcus sp.
AAGGGCGAGAGCCTGAAGGATACAATAACAGTTGTCGGGGGATATACGGATATAATAGCGATACGTCATCCGATCGAGGGAGCTGCAAAGGCAGCATCAATGTATTCTGCTGCACCTGTTATAAATGCAGGTGACGGGGGACATCTCCATCCTACTCAAACCCTGACGGATATCGTTACACTCTATAATGAAAAAGGTACTCTCGATAATATGTGCATAGGACTTTGCGGAGACCTCAAAAACGGAAGAACTGTACATTCCCTTATCAAAACGATGACTAATTTCAAGAAAAATAAATTTGTCCTCATATCTACTCCCGAACTGACAGTTCCGCAATATATCAAGGATATCCTAAATTCGTCAGACTGTGAATATGTTTTTGTTCCGAGTCTTAAGGATGCGATGCCGATGCTTGATGTTCTGTATATGACAAGGATACAGCGTGAACGCTTTTCGAGTGAAGAAGAATATGAAAAGCAGAAGGGTGTTTTTGTGCTTGACAAGGAAAAGCTGCTTGGAGCAAAAAAAGACCTGAAGATACTTCATCCGCTGCCGAGGGTGGACGAGATAGAAGAAGAAGTGGATTATGATCCGAGGGCAAAGTATTTTATACAGACAGTCTATGGAATGTATGCGAGAATGGCACTGATAATGACAATGCTGAAAGATGTTGACAGAACTCCCATGCCCAGACAGCTCGATACCAACAACATAAAATGTCAGAATCCCAATTGTATAACCCATCGTGAAAAATATCTGCCGAAGCAGTTCCGTCATGTAGGCGGTGATATGCTCATATGCAAATACTGCGATGGAAGAACGCTCATATAATTGGCAATGAGCAATTATTTTTTGAAAGGAAGTTTTTGAAATGCCGATACCAAATGATCCTGTGATACTCCTGTCATTTGTCAATACTCAATTGAGAGATAACTATCCGTCACTTGACGAGTTCGGAAAAAGCAACAGTCTTGATATTGATGAAATAAAAAGCAAGCTTTTTGCGATAGGCTATGAGTATGATGACAAGCTGAATAAGTTTATATAAAAAATGGATATTGCCGATATGAAAAAAGAACCGGTCATAAATGTTATTTTGAAAGATGAGGAGATTGAATGAAAAAGTTTCAGCTTGCATCAATTCTGATGGGCTGTATTGTTGCAGTTACAATGTGTTCGTGCAGTGGCGTATATGAATATTTCTTTGATGATGATAACGGTTTTGCAAGTGATGTGAACGGTTTTTTGGGGCAATTCAACGACTCAAGTAATGAGGAGTCCTATGAGGCTCATCCTAAAATAGAAGTATCGGACTATTATACCATCCCCGATAATCCGTTTGAGAGGGAGCTTTCCGAAAAGGAAATAGAGATATACAATTTATTTTGCTATTATATAGAGCATTATGAATTGGAATTTGATTTTTATGATGCGGATGAAAAGGAGGTCATCAAGGCATATAAAGCGGTGATAGATGACCATCCCGAATATTTTTGGCTTACAAAGGGATACAGGTATACAAAGACGACTTTGGGAAATAAGTCTGACATTGAGTTCAAGCCTATTTTATACGGAGGCTCTGACAATATAACAGCCAAGGAAAAGGAATTGAAGTCAAAGGTACATGAGATAGTTTCACAGGCTGAAAAGATGGACAGCGTTTATGAAAGGGTACTGTTCGTGCATGACTATATAGTTGAAAATACGACCTATGATCATGACGCTGCATCTGACGGAGGTGATGATGAGAGCGAAAGTGATCCGTATTTTGAAAGCAGAACGGCATACGGCTGTCTTATCAATGGCAGAGCGGTCTGTTCGGGTTATGCGGCAGCCTTTCAGTATATCATGAAGGAGCTTGATATCCCTTGCGGACGTGTATCGGGAAGATCAGTCGAGACGGGAGAGCTGCATGAATGGAATTATATCAGGATAGGGGATTATAATTATCAGATAGATGTGACATGGGATGATGCTACTGTCTCATCGGACGATGAGCAGACTGAAAGAATATCATATGATTATTTCCTGATAACGACAGAGGAAGCCAAGCTTACCCATATTATAAACGATGATCAGAATATCCCCGAATGTAACGGTCTTGAATATAATTATTATATATATAATGACCTGTATTTTGAATCATATGAATTTGACTATGCAGCTTATGCCATAAGAGAACGCATTTACAGAGGAGATACAAGTGTTCCGCTGAAATTTGCCAATGAGTATGAGCGTGAAATGGCGTACTATGACCTTATCGAAAATGACAGAGTCTTTGAAATAGAAGGCATAGGCAGACATATTTCATATATCAAGGGCAACAATGGTTTGACACTGACAATAAATAATTACTGAAAACAAGATCAAAGCTGATATATCATCTGTCGGCTTTGATTTTTTATTGACAAAATGGTCAATGTAGGCTAAAATAAGATGTATAAAATTAAGGAGGAGTTTTTTTATTATGAAAAAAGTTGCGGTTATAATGGGCAGTGACAGCGATTTCCCGATAGTTTCGGGTGCTGTCAGAACTTTGGATCAATATGGGGTACCCTTTGAGGTGCATATCATGTCAGCTCACAGGACTCCCGAAAAGGCAGCGGAATTTTCCGCAAATGCAAGAGAAAACGGTTTCGGTGTTATCATAGCGGCAGCAGGTAAAGCTGCTCATCTTGCGGGAGTTCTTGCAGCTCATACGACTATCCCCGTAATAGGCATACCGATAAAATCATCAACGCTTGACGGTCTTGATGCCCTGCTTGCGACAGTTCAGATGCCCAAGGGAATACCCGTTGCAACAGTAGCGATAGACGGTGCAGACAATGCAGCAATACTTGCAGTACAGATGCTTGCACTTTCAGATGAAAAACTTGCGGAGAAGCTCGCACAGGATAAGATAAACATGAAAAACGGTGTCGCTAAAAAAGATGAGGACATTCAGGCAAAAGTTGCCGAGTTGATAAAATAATATTAAGTATTATTGGTAGCATCAGTGTAAACTCCAAAAAAAGAATTGAGGGAAATTATGGCAGAATTACATGATGAATGTGGTGTTTTCGGCATATTCAAAAATGATGATGACCTGAATATAGTCGAGGAAACTTATCTTGCACTTTATGCACTTCAGCACAGGGGTGAAGTCGGTGCAGGTATTGCCGTGAACAATAACGGTAAAATGGTGTATTATAAGGATTTCGGTGTCGTGCCTGAAGCACTGCCCGAAAAGGAGCTTGCAAGACTCAAAAACGGTCAGATAGCTCTCGGTCATGTCAAGTATTCGTCAGGAGTACAGGTCGATCATGCTAATTTAGCTCCGCTTGTTATGAGCTATATCAAAGGACAGCTTGCCCTTTGCATGAATGGTGCTTTGACAAATTACCATGAACTGCAGGAAAGTCTGAATAAAGGTGCGGCACTGTTCCAGTCAAACGGTGATACCGAGATAATAGCTTATCTGATAGCTCGTGCAAGAATAACTGTGGGAACTATTGAGGAAGCAGTGCAAAAGGCTGTCAGTGAAATGAAGGGTGCGTATGCGGTTGTGCTTATGTCACCGAGTAAATTAATAGGAGTCCGTGATCCGTTAGGTATAAGACCTCTTTGTATCGGTAAGATAGGAAAGAGTTATGTACTGACATCTGAATCCTGTGTATTTGACAGCATGGGCGGAGAATTTATCCGTGATGTACAGCC
>CACXGJ010000007.1 GCA_902767125.1 uncultured Ruminococcus sp.
AATTTATGTGTGCTTTCCGACATGGCTTATATCCTCCTTTAATTTTATATATATCGGCGACGCTTCAAGCGTCACTTTGACACCTATGTCAAGTACAGATATCTTTAATCTGTCAAGCTCCCTCTCATAGTCGATAAGACCTCTCTCGCAAAGTATCTCAAGCATGATGAGCAATTTAAAGGCATCTATCGACTTCATGTTCAGCTTATTCAAAAGGGAGTCTATAAAATAAAACGGCTTTTTGGTATTTCTCAAATAACGATAAAGCTGTGCAAATTCCTCTCTTGACGGAAGCTTGTCGGCAATATTCTCCGAAAGGACTCCGCTTTTATAGCTGTCATAGTCCTGAAGTGAGTACATTGCCGCTTCATTGTCAAAATCGGATAGTTTTATATCCCTGACATTGAATGACATATTCTCTCTGCCCTGATAGACATTCAGCTCAAGACATACCGCAAAGTCAAGTATATCTCCCTCATTGTACGGAAATTCATCGACTGTTGTCGAGAACTTCATTATATTGAGTCTTGTATTATCCTTTGATACAGCCAATTTCAAATGCTTTCCTTCCGAAAGGGGTACTATCCTGTCGAGCCTCATGTTGCAAAGGGCGAATACGGGCTTTGAATTTCCGAAGCCGAACGGCTCAAAGTTCTGAAGCTGATGCACCATATCTGTAACGAGCTTTTCGGGATTCAGCTTGCAGTCAATCTTCAGGGACATCAGAGCCATTTTTTCCTGCCTGTTCGCATAATCATTTATAGCTTTCCTGAAATCAGCGATATTTTCTTTCTTTATGCTGAAGCCTATTGCCATAGGATGACCGCCGAATTTATCAAGATACTCCGAACAGGCGAAAAGTGCATCCACTATCGAAAAGCCCGATATGCTCCTTCCCGAACCCTTGCATATATCGCCGTCCTCCGAGATTATGATTGAAGGCTTGCCGAACATCTCTGTCACTCTTGATGATACTATGCCGATAACTCCGGGATTCCATCCCTCCGAAGAAATGACAAGGACTCTGTCATAGGTAAGTTCGGGAGCAAGCCTTAACATTTCGCATATTTGCTGAAATATTTCAAGCTCTATCGACTGTCTCTCGGAATTAAGATCATTCAAAAGCTCGGCTTTCTGAACTGCCTCATCATAGTCCTCTGTCAAAAACATTTTCAATGCATCATACGCTGAACCGAGTCTTCCTGCGGCATTTATTCTGGGTGCTATCCTGAAGGCTATGTTCCCTGCATTTATATTGTCTATATTCGAGATATCCGTAAGACTTGTCAAACCTGCCCTTTCACTGTTCGCCATATTCTTCAGACCTGTTTTTACAATTATCCTGTTTTCTCCCGTCAGCGGCACAAGATCGGCTATTGTACCGATAGCGGCAATTTCTCCGTAATTTTCCATTACAGAGAACTGCTCTCCCTCCAATGCCATCACGAGCTTAAGGGCTATACCCGCTCCACAGAAATCCTCATAGGGTGAAGTATCATCCGCACGATGAGGATTTACAACGGCTGCCGCACGTGGAATGATATCCTGCGGTTTATGGTGGTCTGTGACAACGACATCTATGCCAAGCTCATTTGCATGGTCTATCTCATTGACTGCCGCTATACCGTTATCCACTGTTATGATAAGCTGTACACCATATCCCTTAAGCGTTTCGACAGCCTTCATATTCATTCCGTAGCCCTCTGATGTCCTGTCGGGGATATAATACATCACATCCGCAAATACAGATTCAAGATATGAATACAATATAGTCGTAGCCGTCACGCCGTCACAGTCATAATCTCCGTATATACATATCTTTTCACCCGACGTAACAGCTTTCTTTATTCTTTCGACAGCCTTGTCCATATCCTTCATATTGAAAGGATCGCTCAATGAACTGTCCGCCGAAAAAAACTGTTCTATATCATCCTTTTCCGTTATGCCCCTGATGACAAGAAGCAATGCTGTAAATATCGGTATACCGTATTTTGCAGATATCATCTTTACCTTTTCCTTATCGACCTTTGAAATTGCCCACTTCTTCATTCCTCTGCACCGCCCTTTTTTCTATGTTTTATAATAATATCACGTTTTTTCCTTTAATTCAATATTTTTGAGGGCTTTTTAAATAAAAAAATCGTCTGCAAATACAGGATTTACAGACATTTTTTTATTTATCTCATAGTTGAGGTATGTTTTTCACGCAGATAAGTCGATTCAAGATCGGCAAGATGCAGCTTGACTGCAAGAGGATATTTTTCATATGCAATGCTTATTGCAAAGCTGCCGCCCTTTGCCGCTTCATCAAATCCGCCCATATGCCATCTTATGGCAACTGCTTCGGCAGGCTTTAATTTCATAAATCTTTCGATGAGAAAAACAGATTTTTCGCCATGTCCGTAGGGAAACATATCTTCGACAGAATAATACGGTTTTTTCTCCCACTGTCCCGTTTCATCATTCTTTACATTCCTTGTTGACACCTTATAGAACTGTGTCTTGCAAAGGTCATGAAGCAATGCACATATCGCAAAGCTCTCCATGCTGTCGCTCTCGGCATTGAAATGCTTTTCGACCATTGTATGATAAACGCTCAAGCTGTGCATTACAAGACCGCTCTCACACGCTCCGTGAAACTTTGTGCTTGCGGGTGCGGTGAAAAAGTCTGTTCCCTGAAGCCACTCAAGAAGTTTTTCCGAACCCGGTCTTTTTATATTTTCCTTATATATTTCGATAAATTCTTCCTTGTATCCCATATTTTCTCTCCTTTCAAATAATCATTTCAATTTGTCATTATAGTATGCCCTTTCACCGCCGATAAATTTCGGGCGTGTGCGGGCTGATGTTATATGAGCTTCGCCTATCTGCTTTACGGAAAGTGTCAGCGGAACAGC
>CACXGJ010000008.1 GCA_902767125.1 uncultured Ruminococcus sp.
GAGTGAAAGAGTAGGAATGGTATGCTTAGGCTGTGCAAAGAACCGTGTTGACGGTGAAATGATGCTTTATAATTTGCGTGAAGCAGGCTATGAGCTTGTTGCAGATGTTGCAAACAGTGAAGTGGCAATAGTGAATACTTGCGGATTTATCGAGGATGCCAAGCAGGAAAGCATTGATGAAATACTTGAACTTGCACAGCTTAAAAAAGAAGGAAAGATCAAGGCTATTATAGTAACAGGCTGTCTTGCCGAGAGGTATCAGACGGAGGTCATGAAGGAGCTGTATGAGGTTGACGCTGTTGTGGGAATAGGCGGAAATAAAGATATAACAAGCGTTGTCCGTGAAGTCCTTGACGGAAATAAAAAGGAAATATTCCCCGATAAGACGGAATTACCCTTGTGCGGTGAAAGAGTGAGAACTACACCGTTTTATTATGCGTATCTTAAAATATCGGAGGGCTGTAATAATAAATGTACATACTGTGCTATCCCGATGATAAGGGGAAAATTCAGAAGCAGACCTATGGAAGATATTCTGAAGGAGGCAAAGGAGCTTTCCGAAAAAGGTGTTAAGGAACTGATACTCATTGCACAGGATACAAGCGGTTATGGTGAGGATATCTATGGCAAACCGTATTTGGCTGAACTGCTTAAGGAGCTGTGCAAAATTGACAGCGTAAAATATTTGAGAGTATTGTACTGCTATCCCGACAGGATGACGGATGAGCTGATAGATGTGTTTGCAAATGAGGATAAGATAATAAAGTATATAGATATACCTTTACAGCACTGCAACGGAAATGTATTGAAACGAATGTGCCGTCACGGTGACAGGGAGAGCTTAACGGCACTTATAAATAAATTGCGTGAAAGAGTGCCGAATATAACTGTAAGAACTACATTGATGACAGGCTTTCCCGGGGAAACCGAAGAAGAATTTGCAGAGCTGTCGGAATTTGTCAATGAAATGAAGTTTGAGAGAATGGGCTGTTTTGCGTATTCGGCAGAGGAGGATACACCTGCAGCAAAGATGAAAAATCAGCTTGATGAAGATACAAAAAAGCACCGTCAGGAAATCATCATGGAACAACAGCAAATTATCATGGCAGAAAATGCACAGAAAATGGTTGGAAAGACAATAAACGTATTGTGCGAGGGCTTTGACAGATTGGCGGAATGTTTCTTTGGCAGGAGTGCGGCAGATGCACCCGAAGTTGACGGAAAAGTATTTATCATAGCCGATGACAAAAAGCCTAAAATCGGAGATATAGTTTCGGTTGAAATAAGTGATACATTGGACTGTGATTTAGTGGGGATAATGCGTTGAAGAAAGGAATTTTGAAATGAATTTGCCAAATAAACTGACAGTGTTAAGATTGATATTGGTACCGTTTTATGTGTTTTTTCTGTTAATGCCGACGGTGCCGCACCATTATCTTATTGCACTGATAATATTTGCAGTCGCTTCATATACAGACCATCTTGACGGTAAAATTGCCCGTAAATACAATATGATAACGGATTTCGGGAAATTTGCCGATCCGTTGGCAGATAAAGTGATGATAGTATCAGCATTGTCTTGCTTTGTGGAATTGGGCTTGACAAGTGCGGTGGCACTTATAATAATACTTGCCCGTGAATTTACGGTGACTTCGATAAGGCTTGTAGCATCAAGTCAAGGGAAAGTTGTTGCAGCAAATATATGGGGAAAGGTAAAGACTGTTACACAGATAATTGCAGTGTTTGTGATAATGCTCATGCAGTATCTGATTGAAATTCAGGTTATAGAGAGTGCATTGTGGGTGCGTATAGTATGTGACGGATTTATGTGGCTGTCGGTGTTCTTTACACTGCTGTCGGGAATAATCTACATAGTACAGAACTTTGATTTTATAAAAAATGCAAAATAATTGTTGGGAGAAAGCTCTATGGATTTTTTGAAGGATAAGGTATCAGTAAACGGCTTTTCAATGGAGTATCTGAAATTCGGACACGGAAGCAATATACTTGTCATTATTCCCGGATTGAGTGTACAAAGCAGTATATTGTATCC
>CACXGJ010000009.1 GCA_902767125.1 uncultured Ruminococcus sp.
AAATCGAGTTGCAGGAAGAAAAAATCAAAGTTATAAATCACAGGATACAGGACTTGGAGGGAAAGCCATGAAAAGTTGGATAAAAGCAGCAGGTATCAGAGCCTTGAAGACTTTTGCTCAAACCATTGTTGCAACGGTCACAGTAGGCTCGGCGATCAATGAAATAAACTGGCTGAATGTCCTGTCGGTGTCGGCATTGGCGGCTGTTTGCAGTCTGCTGACATCTGTGGCGGGACTTCCCGAACTGAAAGGAGAGAGTGAAAATGACTGACAGAGAAAAATTTTTGGAAAAAGCAAGAGCATATATCGGTGTCAACGGATATTATGTTTGCATACAAAAAGCACGCTGGGAAAGTATAGTTGACTGGTGTGCATTGGCAGTATCGGTAATAATGCAGGACTGCGGATTTATTGGAAAGTATATTTATGCTGTTGAGGGTGGTGCAGGAACCATTCCACGATATTCCGACGGCAAATATGGTACATGGTTCAGAAAAGGCGAAAAAACACCACAAGCAGGAGATTTGTTCTTTATGCGTTATGGTGACTACTCCAATGAGGATAAATATTATTGTTCCCATGTCGGAATTATCGAGGAAGTCAATGGCAATACGCTTACAACTCTTGAGGGCAATGTTGACGGATATGGTTACAGTTGGGCGGCAACTTCCACATTCAAGCGTAAAACACGCTCTTTGAATGACTGGCAGGTGTACGCTTTTTACCGTCCTTTTTGGCAAGGTGAAATGAAAACTACTACAACAAGTAATACCAAGAAGACGGAAATTTATCAGACCACTTCATCGGCAAAGGTTGACTTTATCGTCAAAATAAAAGCGGATGGTGGCTTGAATATCCGTCAGGGTGCGGGAACAAGTTACAGGATTCTCGGTGCGGTTCCCGAAAATACTTTCCTTAAAGTCACACGTCAGACCTCGGGAAACGGATTTAAATGGGGGCTTGTCACATACGGATACATAACCGGTTGGATAGCACTCAACTACACGGACAAAGTTACCGTTGAACAGCTTGCAAGAGATGTCATTGCAGGAAAATTCGGCAACGGTGAAACGAGAAAAGAAAAACTCGGTTCCATCTATGACGAAGTGCAGAAAAAAGTAAATCAGATATACCTCAAATAATAATACCGCCTGTAAGGACACCAAAATCCTCACAGGCGGTATTTATATATCTTTTTACAATACAGACCTCCGTATTGGCTTATTATTATTTTAGCCAATTTCGGATTAGTTTGCTTTATTTTTATTGGATACTGCAATTTCTTCTCATAAACCCACATATATCTATCCCTCCCATCCGTTTCAGTTCCACGGCCACGGATCCGCTATCCATGCCCATCTGTTGCCTGTTTCATTCATTGATGTAAGCGGTCCGAATTTCTCCTCGTACTCATTACGCAATTTCTCACTCTTTTCTTCATATTCCTTCAACGCCTTTGATGCCGATACATCATCAGGATGTGTATCAAGATATATATGAAGCTCCGTTACCGCAAAATCATATGACGAAAGCCGTCTTAACATTCGCTCTCTCTCATTCATCTTTCTTTCCTCCATATGCCTTGAACGGCTTATTCAATTCGGGAAACATTGTTCCCTGCTGTATGCCGTGTTCGGGAGAATACAGCTTCACCGCATTCTGATACGGCACATATGCCATTGCTACCGTGATATCCTTCGGCAACGGCTTTATAAAAAAATCTGAATTCTGAAGTTCCTTTATTACATCCATTTCAAAATTATCCCCTTTCACTTTTTCTTACATTATATATTATGCAGAAGTCCATTCTGTGTCACAAAAATCAAAAAGTCACGGAAGATTTTTTTCTCCCGTGACTTTTTATTTTTAAGCAACTATATCCATAAGTAATTCATCGGCATCATTCATTGTTTTATCTGCCTCAATCTTATTCACAGAATTGATACCATCATCTTCTTCGGCTTTAAGAACGAGATTCACCTTGCACATTTTATAAAGAAGTGCAACAAGCAATACTGTATTTTCAAGTGATTTCTGTTCAAACTTTGTAAACTTTTTCCAATCGGTTCTGTTCTCAATGTTGACAGCTTTATCTATAACAGCAAAACTTCTGTCATAAACCCTTTTTACTTTTTTCAATGAATCAATATAATCACCGGCTGTATCTTTTAACTCATCAAGATATGTGCATATTTTTTCAACCTTTTCTGTTTCTTCTTTTACTTGGTACCATGCTTCATCTGCTTTATCGGATAATTTTCCGCCCGTAAAGTTGAATATAATTCCTCCGACCAACAAACCTACACCAAGTGTCGACGCTCCAAGTATTGCAGAACCCAGAGCCATTCCTCCGCCGCCTGCCGCCAATGCTCCTCCGCCCAAGGCTGCAAGTGTGGCATTTGTAGCTGCTGCACCGCTCAATGTTGCAATAGCTGTACCTGTCGAAGCTGTTCCCAATGCCATAACAGCTGCTGTCGTTGCACCTGCCGCCGCAAAGCCTCCTGCCGTACCGGCTGCCGCACCTCCCAATGCTCCGGCAACTGCTCCGGCAGCTACAGAAACTTCTTTGATTTTCTCCGGGTCGTATTTCGGCAAAGTTACGTTATCTTTTTTATATGATTTAAATTCAGGTCTGTTTTGTATTTTTTCGATAGTATCGGAAAATTTTCCAAAACCCTTCAGTATATCTATTTCCAGCGTTCCAAGAGCATCCATTTTTGAAGTAGTCGATTCTGTGGCTTCATTATATTTTTTCATATTCTTATCGTGTCTGCACTGTGCAGCTTCCATGGTGTCCTTTGCATCTTTCATCTTGACACCTCCGTGTATTCCTGCACCTACTCCTCCTACTGCCGCAATGGCTGCTCCAATTCCCAATATCAATGGTAATGGCATAAAAACTCCTCCTCGTTTTTTAAAATTTCACACATTTTTTTATTTTCTTTATAATATTCTTCGAGAGTCATATACTCCGAGAAATATTTTTCATAACATTCATCTACCCTGCAAAGCAAGGGTCTTTTATCATATATACTGCATAAATTTCCTTCAAGATAACGGCATACCCCGTCACCTCTGTTCAGCTCCGCATATATATCGGATTTATCCAAATTTCGACAGCAGCAACCACACTTGTCACATTCAAACATTATTCAAATACCAGCCTCGCTTTTTTGTTTGACATATGCTCTCCAAAATCACCCTGCCATGGCTTATTCCATCCCATTTTTTCAAACATATCGTTAAGATATACATTAAGCCCATCAACAGTATAATCTTCTTTAAAGCCGGCTGTCAACTTATTATATTCCTCTGTTTCTCGTTTGAACGCCGCTATGTCTATCTTTTCAAGCTCGCTTATATAATTTGAAAGTGCCGCATTTATCCTCTTATACGCTTCCAAAACCATTGCGTAGGTTTGAATACCAAGCCTTATAACGATCTCTTTTAATATCATCATTATCAACTTGAACCACGCTATCAAATTCAATCTCATAAAAAATGCCAACGCATTACCTCCGGAACGTATGAGAGCATCCAATCCATCCATAATACAGAGAGTTCCATTGCCGAACATAAGCATTATACGCAAATCAGGATGGGTATTATTTGGAATACAGTCTTTTATATCATATCCGTATTCAAAATGCCTTCTCAATGCCCATATCAAACGAATACTCAAATCTGTTATCAAAATCGGAACTGCCATTGCCATACCAAATCGAAAATCATAACCTTCTGCAAATGCACGTCTTGCAATAGTTGCCAAATCCTGTTTGTCTTTGCCAACATTGAATTTGCCGAAATTACAAAACTGCAAAAGCTCATAAAACGGTATTGCAACTCCACTGCCACGCTTTGTTGCACCTGATGAACCTGCTACATCAGACATTACATGACCGAACCAGTTAGCAATTCCGCAAAAAAGCTTTGCTATAAGATTTCCTCCATATAATTCCTGTGTTTTTGTATCAACAAAAATAATCTGTCCGTTTGCAACAAATGCTGCCTTTGAAATAAATTGTGCAAGTATCGAAAAAAACAATCCTATAATATCCGGAGAATGTGCAAGAGACATCAAATGGTGATCCTTTGCACTCATTACAAATTGCCCTCCGACATCAGCAGTATGTCTTTGGTCATAATTGACCGGAAATTTCTTTTCAAGAAATCCTATTGCACTTGCTGTTTTTCCATTATCTTTCCACCCCAAAAGCTTTGCAAACTTCATTACCGCATTATCTGTCAATGTATCAGTCCACTTGACTAATTTGCTTGATGCAGGATCGCCCACAAGAAATATATCTATTATTCCACCCAATGCACCACAGCCTATTGCCGCCAAATAATCCAGCTTATCACATTTATCATTAGATTTGAGCAGTTTTTTGCTGTCCTCGGAATTAACTAAAAGCATTTTCGCCGCATCTGCCGTACAACTTGACATTTTATCACACCTCCTGATATTAAAATCACTTTAATCATATTTTATTATATCAAAAATAATGCTTATAGTCAAGATAAATCATAAATAATTTTCATTTTTTCGATTTCCTCTTTCATATCGTCAATAAGCATTTTAGGCGAAAGGACTTTTATCCATGATCCCTGACTCAACAAATACATGATAAGTCCCCTTCCGTAATTCACCTCCGCCGATATCAAACTTGTCCTGCCGCTTTTTCTTATAACTCTCGCTGTCGGTATCCTGTCAAGCACCGCCTGCACCGACAGACCTGTAAATTCAAACTCTATCCTTACCACCTCACCCGGAAACATAAACTGATTTTGTTTTCTGAACTCTCCCTCATTAAATCTGTATTTTTTGCCATCTGTAAAAAAATCTCTGTTTTCACGGATATGCCTTATCCTGTCGATACGAAAATATTTCGCCTTTTCTGCTTCAGCATCATCATACGCTATCAAATAAAAATAGTATTCGCTGAACATTATCGAAGCAGGTCTTAATTTCCGTATTATCTCGCTTCTGTCCATCTTCAGATAAGTCACCGTGATATATCTCTTTTCCTCTATGCACTTTATTATCTGCCACAGATTTTCGATAACACTGTCACAATCCGAATGAACCTCACTGTAAACATTCATTTCCTTTCCGACTATATCCGTAAGAATATCCCTGTTCTGCAAGGTCGTGAATCCTTCGAGCTTCTGTATTATCGAAAGCATATCCTCCGAATTGAAGCACCTTGCTCCCAAAAGCACTTTCAGTATTGCAAACAGCTCTGAATTTTTCAACAGCTCATCACTTTTCAGGATATAGCTTTTCAGCTTGTTGGAATAGACTATCTCTGCATAATTCATCAGCTCCTTATGCTCCGAGAGAAAGTTTTTTATACGGTTTATATCTCTGTTTATGGTCTTTACGCTTACATTGTAATTTTCCGCAAGACTCCTGCTATTGAACATCTCGCCCTTTATCAGCCTGTAGAATATTTCAAGCACCCTGTCCGAAACCATCTTTTCCATTCATCTCACCACCATCACTATTATATCACACATATATACCAAAAGTCACAGTAGACTTTGTTCTGCTGTGACTTTTTCGGTAAAGAGGGTATTATGTACTAAATTACTTATATTTTTTTACACCAGACCGGCTCTGTAAAGAAAAAAAAGAATTATACCAACAAAAATAACCGTCGCACATCCCATTTTATCATCTTTCTCATCAAACAATCCTTTTTTGGAACTTTTAACAAAATCAAAGGTTTTTTTGACAGCTATTCCTTTTTTGGCAAGGTCTATTGATTGCTTTACTTTTTTCAGAACCACAAACAGCATGAATATCTCATCTACCACAGGAATTGGATCAATAATACATAAATCAATTATGAATAATATAATATTTATCGGCAATGACATTTTCCAGTAAATTACTCCAAAGACTATTGCAACTATGATTATTATAAAAGGCATTTTTTCAATTCTCCGTTTTGTTTTTTCTTTATCATAGCATAAATAATGCTTATAGTCAACTTAAAATGCTCATAATTTATGTTATTTTGAATTTTTTTTGGATATAATATACACAATTATATTTTTTATTCTAAAAAAGGGGAATACTCAATGCAAACTATCATCAACTACAAAGCTATGGGAGAAAGAATACGCCATTCACGAAAAGCTAAAAAATTGTCACAGGAAAGCCTTGCAGAAATATGCTCTTTGTCTGCCGCTCACATCGGACACATTGAGCGTGGTACCCGCATCCCCTCTTTGGAAACCGTTTTCAGAATATCACAGGCTCTTGATATAAGCATCGACTATATTGTTCTGGACTCTCTCGAAAATAACTTCGATTCCTTTTCAAATCTTAACAGCATTATCCGAAAAACGGATCCCCAAAAACAGGCAAACATTATTTCCACTATCAAAGCCCTTTGCAGTTATGATGCAGGTGACGATTCTTAAAGTATTCTCATACTTTAAATCAACTCTTTTTTGTAAGGTCTACATTCTTTTTTTGATTCACAGTTGTTTCATCTGAAGTATCAGCCGATGAATTTTTTGTTTCTGCACCGGTATCCGAACAACTTGCAGTAAACAGCTGAAAAAATAACGATATTGCAGTTATTGCCATAAGCCAGCCCCAAAGCGAAAATTCACCATTATCATTGCCAAACGTATAAAAGCATATTTCTTTAAACGGTTCCTGTAATCCCAACAATGACAGTATTTCAATAACCGGATGTATGCAGCATGACAAGCGAGCACCTTTTTCTGAAAAAATATATACCATCAGAACATAACCCGCACCCAAAACAAACAAAACCGACAGCATAGTATAACCGGACAAATATATACACTGCCAATAATTGCAGTATTTGGGAACATCCGCATCACGATAAACGAAAACTCCAAAAAAACTCAAAATAAAATTTACTATCAGTGTCAGAACAATGGAGGAATTTTTTTTATTCATACAAATTTCACCTCTTGTATTTTTATTTATCTATATTTTACATCAGCATATAGGACATCTGTTTGTCCTACCGAAATATTTTTTTTCAAAAAATTTTGGTTCTGTTTTTCTGACACAGTGACATCAAAAATATCCCCGACATTATGACAAGTGACAATGCTCCAACCATACTCGTTGATGTTATCTCTGCATCCATGTTTCCCGATATTGCAAAGGTCTGCACAGACGTATCAAAAAACTTGCATATCACATAGGTCATCAATGAAGACAACATACCATTGACTATCCTGAATATCTCAAATCTTATTTTGCTTATCCTTATATCCTTCAATAAATTGAATATCTGAAAGTGTACGCACATTCCGCCATATCCTGCCGCAAGTGATACAAGCCATAATCCTCCGCCTGTACCTGTTATATCCTTACACGCCGCTGTTACTTCGAGAAATATAACTATAATTTTATTGTCAAATCCCATTGACGAAACAACATTCATTACAGCGGAAAATATCGCCACAAGTCCCGTTAAGCCTATTATTGCTCCTGCACCGTCCGCACTTGAATCTATAAACGCATTTATAAGGTCTGTTTCATTTTCCGAGGATGAAGCAGTCTTTTTTTTATTATCATCCTTTCTGAAAAATCCCGATATGATTCCCAATATCACTCCCGAACCTATCTGTGATACATACAAAATGACTCCGCACATTACATTCCCTATCATCATCGCTCCTACTGCCGTTATCAGAAATGCAGGTCCCGAACATACACAGAAATACATCATCCTTTCAGCCTCATTTCGATTTATCCGTCTGTTCTCATACAGCAATCTCACACACCTTGCACCCACAGGAAATCCTCCGATAAAACTCAATAAAACTGCCGAAACTGCACCTTCGGGAAGTCGGAATATCCTTGCAAGAGGAAAAAACACCTTCCCTATATATTCATAAGCGTTTGAGCGTATCATGAAAGAAGACAGCACCATGAACGGAAACAACGACGGTACAAGAATTTTTACCGAATTTTCAAGACCTATGCTTATCCCCTCCGAAACCTCTTTCGGAAATACTACCAATACGACCATTCCCATGACTGATACAAAAACTACAACGATCTTTTTCATACTTACACTCCCTTTTGCATAATTATTTTAATAAAAAACAAATCAATATCAGGCGGTGATTTATATATATGAAAAAAAGTCGCAGAGATATTCCCGTTGCTGCCGCTAATTTAGGCTCTGTACACATGAATATCAGCGGTAACCGTGAGGTCGTCCTTGAAGGAAACAAGGGAGTCGTTGAATATGGTGACACCTCTATTAAAATAAATGTCGGAAAATATATCATTTCTTTCACGGGACGTGGACTTCATATAAAATGTATGACCGACTGTGAGATTGTTATTCACGGATTCATTACTTCCATAGAATATATCATGTAAAAACGGAGTGTGACACGCCTTGATAGTAAAGTTACTTCGCTGGATACTCGGATGGACTGATTTTGAAATAATCGACAAATATCCCGAAAGATTTCTGAACATTGCCGTAAGGTCGGGTATCAATATATGGAATCTCAAAAAGGAAAATGATATTTTCTGTGCATCAGCAAAAAACTCCGATATGAAATACATTCTTCAAACAGCCGATAAAACTATGTGTGACATACATATATCAAAAACTCACGGCTTGATATATATTCTCAAAAAATACAGGCATCGTTGCGGTCTGCTTATCGGACTCATACTATGGGGACTCGTTATACAATATTTTACGGGCTTTGTTTGGAATATAAAAATGGAGCTTCCTCCTCTGATAAACGAATACGAAATACGTCAGGAATTTCGTGAACACGGTTTTTTTGAGGGGGCAAGGCTTGGCAGCTTTGATCCCGAAATTGTTGAAGCTGATGTTTCACTCAAGGACAGCCGCATAAGCTGGATTACCATCAATATCATCGGTACTGATGCAGAGGTCAAAATCAGTCCGAATCTTGCACTCGGTCTCGAAAACAAACAAAAGATAACTGCAAGCAACATTATTTCAGGTGCTGACGGAACTATCACACGCATGGAGGTCAAAAAAGGCTATTCCTCTGTAAAGGTCGGTGAGGGCATACACAAAGGTCAATTACTTGTCAGCGGTATAAAGGAATATACTGACGGCTCATCAAAATTTTTTGACAGTGAGGCAAAAATATATGCCGAGACTCTCCGCACTGTCACTCTCACCATCCCGAAAACATATCAGATATTACAGCCACAAGACCAATGTATCAATAAGCTCGATATAAATATAATGGGCATGACATTGCCCCTGACACTCAACGGAAATCCCGATGGTGATTATATCAAATTCTCCCAAAAGCAACAGCTTGATATCATCTCCAATGCAGTCCCGATATATTTCCTGTCCGAAAAATGGCAGAAATATACAAAAATGCCTGTTCATCTCAATGACAAACAGGCAGAACAGCTCCTCGAAAACAAGCTGAAATTCTATGAAATATTCATGCTTTACAGTGCTGACAGTGCAAGCATATTAAATAAAAAATGCACGCTCTCTCAAGACAAAAATAATTATATCCTTACTGCCGAATACACTCTTGAAGAAAACATTGCCCAAAAAAGCATTATTCAAATCAAGGATACGTCAAATTCGGGGACATAGTCCTTTTTAGCTGATGACAATTCCTGTACGAATCCGTCAAGACCTGTATCAATGAAATATTCCGATACCTTTGAATATTCCCTTGATGTGATTTTCCTGTTTATTTCGGGGAATTTCTCTGCATTTCCCAACGGCACATACTGTGCCATCAGGCTGACCATAATTTTATCTCCGAAATTCTCTTTTAGCAAGTCCAAAACTCTCATCGAATTTTTCGTATTCCGGGGCAGTATCAGATGTCTCACTATCGTTCCTTTTTTCATAATTCCCTCACCGTCAAATTCAGGCTTGCCCGTCTGCTTCACCATCTCCGAAATTGCTTTCAGTGCCGTTTCGGGATAATCCTCCGCATTGGAATACTTCTTTGCTATGTCACCCTTGGCATACTTCATATCGGGCAGATATATATCCACTATCCCCTCAAGCCTTTTCAGTGTTTCCACTTTCTCATATCCGCCTGTGTTATACACTATCGGTATATTCGGCTTATACATCTCAAAGCACTCTATTATACTGTCAATATACGGTGTCGGGCTTACCAAATTTATATTATGTACTCCCATATCCTCCAATCTCTTTATATGCTCTGATAGCTCCCTGACCGTCAGGATTTTCCCGTAACCCCCCGTACTTATCTTTGAATTTTGACAAAACACGCATGACATCACACATCCTGAAAAAAATACCGCACCTGAACCCATAGTACCGCTTATACACGGTTCTTCCCAGAAATGCGGGGCTATTCTTGCAACTTTCGGCAAAGTTCCTTGTCGGCAATAGCCTTTTCCGCTTTCGGTATTTCTTTCAGCTCCGCACTCCCTCGGACACATTCTGCATATCATAATATCACCTTTCATCAAAAAGACACTGCACAATCCTGCACAGTGTCTTTTGCTTTTATTCAAAATCTATTTTCAAACTCGGCAGATTCTCCGAACTGTTTATGATAACCATATCGGCTGACATATCCATACAGTCAACGGCTACTTTATATGCACTGTATCCGACCTCGCATTTTTCGCCTATTGCTATAATTACATCAGGCTCGAACAATTTTATCTCATTCATCAGACAATCCGTCATGCCCGAATACTGAATATGCTGTATGCACAATTCATTCAATTTCCTTTCGGCAATTTCCGAACTGCCTATCAGAAATGCTCTTTTCATGCCTTTGAGTTCATCAAGGGCTATCGGCAGACAGCCCTCTTTAAAATATATCTTCTTCGGTAAACTGATACAAGACATCCTTTTATCCCTCTATCAATTGCCGTAATATGCCTTGAGATACATTTCTCTTATCTCGGAGAACAGCGGATATCTCGGATTCGCTCCCGTACACTGATCATCAAATGCGTTTTCTACCATCTCATCAAGACTTGCAAGGAAGTCCTCCTCTTTTACACCGTAATCTGCAATGGTCTTTTTGATACCGCAACGCTCCTTGAGTTCCTCTATCTTTTCAATGAACATCTCAAAGGTCTCATTGTCATCCTTTCCGACAAATCCCAGGAATCTTGCACATTCACAGTATCTTTCAAGTGTATGGGGATATTTGTACTGTGAGAATGTTCCCATTTTCGGTGGTACGGGTTCGGCATTGTATCTCATTACATAGGTGATGAGCAAAGCATTTGCAACACCATGTGCGATATGATGGTATGCACCGAGCTTATGTGCCATTGAATGGCATACTCCCAAAAATGCGTTTGCAAATGCCATACCTGCCATTGTTGAAGCTGTTGCCATTTTTTCTCTT
>CACXGJ010000010.1 GCA_902767125.1 uncultured Ruminococcus sp.
AGTCGGATACGATGAAACAGGAATTTTCTCAATATGGGTATATTTGTCCATATTTTGAGTAGCAGTAGATATATATGTCATTTGACAGACTTATCAAAAAAATCGTTGAAACCCAGAATCCCACAGTTGCAGGTCTTGATCCCAAGCTCGATTTTATCCCCGACCATATCAAGGAGAATGCTTATATGGAGCATGGAAAAACTCTTGAGGGTGCTGCCGAAGCCCTCTTTGAGTTCAACAAAGGTCTGATAGATGCCCTTTGTGATATAGTTCCTGCCGTAAAGCCGCAGGCAGCTTATTATGAAATGTATGGCTGGCACGGTGTACACGCCCTTCAGAAAACTATCGAATACGCTAAAAGCAAAGGTATGTTCGTCATCACTGATGCAAAAAGAAATGACATCGGCACTACTATGACAGCCTATGCAAAGGCTCATCTCGGTATTACCGATATCGAAGGTGAAGCTGTTGAGGCTTTCGGCTCTGATGCTCTTACCGTCAATGCTTATCTTGGTACAGACGGTGTCAAGCCTGTTATTGATGTATGCAAGGAATATGACAAGGGAATGTTCGTTCTTGTAAAAACCTCCAATCCCTCATCAGGCGAATTACAGGACAGAATACTTGATGATGACCTTACAGTTTACAGAACTATGGGCAATATGTGTGAAGCATGGGGAAAAGACCTTATGGGTGAGTACGGCTATTCGGGTGTCGGTGCTGTTGTCGGTGCAACCTATCCCAAACAGCTCGGTGAACTCCGAAAGGCTCTCCCGCATACATTCTTCCTTGTACCGGGATACGGGGCTCAAGGCGGTGGTGCAAATGATGTTGCTCCTGCATTTGATGATAATGGTCTTGGTGCATTGATAAATTCCTCCCGTGGTATCATGTGTGCATGGCAGAAAATGTCAGATAAATTTGCTCCGAATGACTATGCTCTTGCTGCAAGACATGAGGCTATAAGAATGCGTGAGGAGCTTATGGCTTATCTTGGAGAAATTGTACTTCCCCGATAATCACAAATCCCTGAAAAAAATATGTGCTGCACCTTCATTTGCGAAGGTACAGCACTTTTTATTTTTTTACCCTATAAACATCTGTGTCCAGTAATTTCCGTCAGAAACATATCCTACGCCTATTTCCTTGAAGGAAGCATTAAGTATATTTGCACGGTGTCCTTCGGAATTCATCCAAGCATTTACAACAATTTCAGGTGTTTGCTGTCCCATAGCAATATTTTCGCCTGCTGTACGATAGCTTATACCAAACTGTTTCATCATATCAAACGGACTTCCGTAGGTCGGAGAATTATGACTGAAATATCCTTTGTCTTTCATATCCTGTGACTTCATCCTTGCGACCTCCGACAGCTTGACATTCAGCTTCAAAGCCGACAGACCGTTTTTTACACGTATCTCGTTTACCATATCAACGACCTTTTGTTCGTATTCCGAAACCGAACCTTCATGTAAAGGCTCTGACTGTTCGATATTTGTCGGAATATTATTTTCCTCTGTGCAGTCCTCGCATTGTTCGTCATTTCCGTCAGAAGCCGTTATTTCGGTTTCTTCTTTGCCGCAGTCGGTACACTGCTTATTATCGGGCAGTATTCCCAGCTTGCCGATAAGCTCCTTTATATCGTCATAAGAGCAATTTCCTGTCAGACACTTTATATCGTTCAAATTACAGTTTCCGTTGCATACAAAGGTCTGTATATCATACGGACATACAGCGTTTGCTGATATTGCTCCGCCGGATATTCCAAGCATTAATCCCATTATCAATGCTGATGTTTTAAATATGTTTTTCATAAGAAAAACCTCCTTGAAATATTATTTTATGAAAGCCTTCCGCTTTCTGATTTAATTATAGCCATAGGGAGATGTAAATTCAACCCACAAAAAATGGAAGCTATGCCACTTTCCGATGTATCTGCCAAATTTTCGTCTTGAATTATCCTCCAAACCGTGATATAATCGAACAGATGTGTTTATATAAGTTCAAAATTGATTGATGGAATCCGAAAATGAAAAATGAAATGAAGCTATCCGATAAAGCTGTGGGTATATTAACGGAACGTCCTTTGGCAGTTACAGCGGTCTGTTATATTTCCGTATCGGCTGTTGCCATGTTTTTTGGAGATAACAGCTTTATGCTCTTGTGTCTGACATTTCTCGCCTTCAGCATATTCTGTATTTTTACGGGAGATTTCCGTAAGATTTCTTTCATACCGATAACGGCTCTCATAGCTGTTTCAATGCTGTGGGGATATAGCTGTGCCTATATTATTCCGAATATGTCTCTGAAAGGCACAACAGATGAAATTTCAGGCACTCTCTGTGAACTGCCCTATAAATATTATGACAGATATTACTACAAGCTGAAAACAGATAAATATACTGTACTTGTATCCTACAGGTATAAAATAAAAATAGAACCCTTTGATACTCTTAAGGCAACTGTCAATTTTTACGGTGAAACGGATGCTTCTCAAGACCTGTACAATTTTTCAAAGGGTATCACCATTCGTGCAGCTATTGATCCGCTCAAAAACAAGACTGTCATCAAAAATGAAAATAAGCCACTGTATTACCATGCACTGATGGCACGAAAATATATGACCGATACGATAAATTCACTTCTGCCTGAACGTGAGGCTGCCTTTGTAAATGCAATAATTACAGGTGACAAATATCAGATCGGTGAAAATGAAAAGCAGATGCTTCGTGCTGCAGGCATCTCACATATCGTTGTTGTATCAGGCTTTCACGTTGCAGTTGTCGTACATCTTGCTTTCGGATTTTTCATGCTCATCACCCGAAGACGAAAGAGGCTTTCCTCTGCCTTGTGCATAATATTCGTCTTTCTCTATATGACTGTTACAGGATTTCCTGCACCTGTTGTCCGTGCAGGGGTAATGCAGATATTTATCCTGACGGCAAATATCGTTTCAAGAAAATCAGATCCTTTCAATATTCTCGGACTGTCAGCGGTTGTGATATGCTTCATAAATCCTTATGCAGTTGCCGATGTCAGCTTTATAATGTCGTTCACCGCAACTTTCGGAATACTTCTTTGCAGCCGCAAAATTTCCGTATGGACTCTTGAACGCATATCAACGGATAAACTTCATGTTCTCGTAAGATCGCTTGTAAATATTTTTGCTGTATCATTTTCTGCATATATTTTTATACTGCCCGTGACGATCTTATATTTCAAACAAGCTGCATTATATGCTGTCATCACAAATCTTTTTATCAGCTTTGCCGTGACATTACTTATATATTTTTCTGTGTTTATGATAATAACGGGCTTTCAGCCGCTTGTACCGTCAGTTTTGTTTTTGGCTGATTATATACTCAATGTTGCCGAAGCATTCGCCGAACTGCCCTTTTCCATCATATCAACATCACAGGAATTTGTACCGTTCTGGCTGATAACAGCCGTTATTATCGGACTTGGAATGATCTTCCTTCAGCCGAGACCGAGACTCATAAAATACTATGCAATCATCACTGTCATGTCCTTCATCATACTTTCGGTCGGTGACAGCTTCATCAAAAACGGCAGTACAAAAATATCTGTCCTTGATGTAGGTGACGGCATTTCATGCGTTGTAAATTACAGCAACAGGATATATTTGCTTTCAAGCGGAGGCAGCTATTATAAATCTCAAACACTTGACGATTATCTTACGGACAGTTGTGTTTACAAGATAACATATATGCTGCTGCTCGATGATAAAAATGCCTGCACAGCCTACTCAAGACAAATTCTTGAACACTATGACATTGAGACTGTACAGGTATTTGATGAAAAGGACTATACCGAAAATATAAAGGTTCTTCTGTCTGATATTGACGGAAAAACAAATTTGCCGACAGTTCATATAGATGATGTACTGATACAAGTCGAAAAAAAGAAAAACTGTATGGCAGTCAGAGCAGTTTTCGGAGATCTGCGGATACTTCTCGTACACGGAAAAACGGATTGCAGTAATATCCCCGAAGATTGGCTCGATACGGATATTTTCATAATGAACGGAAATGTCCTGAATATTGAACTCGTTGATTCACTTATCACAATAATATCCGATGAATCTCATATCGGAAATACAGCTTTAAGAGCATATTCAAACGGAGACATTCAAGTCGGGAGGGAAAACGGTTGGCTAAACTGATATCCGAACAGGATTTTAAAAAAGAAATATCACAGGCGGATTTCAAGCGTATATATCTCATATACGGCGAGGAAAAATATCTTGTGAAGCACTATACAAATTCCCTTGTAAACAAGGTCACGAACAAAAAAACAAATACCATTGACTATATAAAATTAGGTGCAGGTGCAGACTTGCAGGAGATATACAATGCCTGCGAGCAAATACCGCTTTTTTCGGAATATAAGTGTGTTCTCATAAGCGACTATGATTTTGAAGGTCTGTCCGAAGGCGACTTCAAGGAGCTTGAAAACTACTTTAAGGACATATCGCCGGATACTGTACTCATATTTTCCATGCCTACACTTATCATAGATTCCAAGAAAAACGGAAAATTCAAACGTGCTTCTGCAACTGTCGAAAAAGTCGGCATCTCTATGGAGTTTCAAAAGAAAAATGAATCCTCGCTCGCAAAACAGCTCATCTCATGGGCTGAAAAAACAGGCTGTACTCTTAATAATTACAATGCTTCAAGAATCATATCCATGTGCGGAACAGATATGACACTCCTTCGGAATGAACTCCATAAGCTGACTGCCTATGCAAACGGCTCTGAAATTACAGAGGATATGATAAAGCTGTTGGTCGTAAAAAATACCGAGACACGTATATTTGCCCTGTCGGACTGCATTATGGCAGGTGATTTCAAAGGAGCCTACAGTCAGCTTTCACAGCTTTTTGAACAAAATGAAAAGCCTGAAATTATCCTGTCAACTCTCGGCTCTGTATATACGGATATGTACAGAATGAGAGTCGCAAATGAAAGCGGTAAGACTATTGCCGATGTGGCATCGGACTTCAAATACGGGAAACGTGACTTTGTACTCAAAAAAGCAAACTCCAATTCAAAGAAATACTCTACATCTGCTCTGCGAAAGGCTCTTGATATCATTCTTCAGACTGACATAAAATTGAAAAGCACAAGGGCAGATTCAAAAATTTTGCTCGAAACACTCATCACAAGGCTTATGCTCGCACTTCGGGAGGATATATGATAAAAATAAAAGAAGCCATCATTGTCGAGGGAAAGCATGATAAGATAAAGCTTGCCAATTTCATAGACGGTCTTATCATAACCACTGACGGTTTCGGCATATTCAAAAATAAAGAAAAACAAATGCTTATCCGTCACCTTGCACAGACCAGAGGTATACTCATACTCACCGACAGTGACGGTGCAGGCTTCGTTATAAGGAATTTCCTCAAGGGTGCAGTTCCGTCCGACAAAATAAAAAATGCCTATATCCCTGATATTTTCGGCAAGGAAAAACGCAAGTCCCGGCCCTCGAAAGAAGGCAAATTAGGCGTTGAAGGGATATCAGAGGAAATTCTTTGCAATGCAATAGCGGCTTCAGGTGCGGAATGTGAATTGAATGAATCCGTGAAATCCCAAAAAGAAATTACAAAAGCCGATTTATTTGAATACGGTCTGACAGGCTCTCCAAATGCCTCACAAAACAGAGATATCCTGAAAAAAAATATGCACCTGCCCGAAAATCTCACATCAAATGCACTGCTCGATATCCTGAACTGCACTATGACTAAAAATGAATTTGAACAGCTCTGCAAGGAGCTTTTCGGAAAGGATAAATAAAATGCTCGAAGTAACACTACTCGGAACAGGCGGTACGATGCCTTTGAAAAACAGGTGGCTCTCATCCTGCCTTATAAAGCATATGGGACATTCAATATTGATCGACTGCGGTGAAGGCACTCAAATCGCCCTGAAGCACTCCGAGAATAAATTCAAACCTATTGATATTATCTGCATAACACACTTCCATGCCGACCATGTATCAGGACTTCCGGGATTCCTGCTTTCCATGAGCAACGAGGGCAGGACTGAACCTGTTACCATCATAGGTCCTTCGGGACTGAAAAAAGTTATCGGTGCGATTTGCATTATTGCCCCGAATCTGCCCTTTGAACTCAAGCTTCTTGAATATCCCAACGATATTTCTGAATTTGATTTCGGCGATATAAAGATAACACCATTCTCCGCAAAGCACAGTGTTGTGTGTGTCGGATATAATTTCAAGCTGAAAAGAGTCGGTAAATTTGATCCCGAAAAAGCTAAAAAAAATAATGTACCCATGAAGATATGGGGACAGCTCCAAAAAAATGAGACTGTCATATACAATGACATTGAATACAGGCAAAGCATGGTTCTCGGAAATGCACGAAAGGGAATAAAGATCACCTACTGCACCGACAGCCGACCTACTCAAAATATAATCAGCCATGCAACAAATGCTGATCTGCTCATATATGAGGGAATGTTCGGAGATGACGAAAAACTGCCCCGTGCGATCGAAACAGGTCACAGTCTTTTTTCGGAGGCCGCTGAAATTGCCGGAAAAGCTGATGTCAAAAAGCTTTGGCTCACGCATTACAGTCCTTCTCTTACAGAGCCTGAACTGTATGAAAATGTCGCCAAGGATATTTTCCCTGACACAGAGCTGGGCTTTGACGGCAAATATGAGAAAATTTCTTTTCCCGAATGAAGATCAAACCTCATTTGAAATAATGTGAAAAAATCTTATGCAATGTCTACATAGAAAATAGTTGAAATTTATTGGATTTTACTTGTTGACAAATCGTATTCGGATAATGTATAATAGTATGGTATCGTAATGACACAAACCCCTGCCTTATGGCGGATGGGAGGGAAGATAAATGGCTGAAATCAGAATTAAAGATAATGAATCCC
>CACXGJ010000011.1 GCA_902767125.1 uncultured Ruminococcus sp.
AGTGCCTTTTTTTAGTGAGGAATGAGGAGTGAGAAGTGAGAAATTTAATTTGTTTGCCGATGAATTTGGGTATAATGTTGATGACATATATTCTGTGACATATTTTGAAGATGTGTTTGAGTTGGAAAATAACAGTCTTATTTTCAGGCATATTGATATAGATTTTATCAACGGAGAATTTTTGGAGATAAATGACAATGATATACGGTATCAAAGACTAAAAGATATTTTTTCGTTAAATGAAACGGATTTGAAAGACGGCAAAAAAAATTACGTCCTACTATACAGCAAGACGTAAAAATATGATGATTATTTATGTATTTTATATCCAAAATTTTAATCCTACAAAAAACAGAATTACAATGAACATGAATATAATATGTTTCCATTTTTGGTCGACAAGCAGACCGATAAATTCTCTTAAGAAAGCATTGGGATAAAAGTAGAACTTTGTTTTTGCGGAAATGCCTTTTGCATCAAAACCGTTCTTTTTTGACAGGATATATCCTCTGAAAATATGATAATTGGTAGTCGCAAAGGCTATATTTTTATTTTCGATACTTCCGCCGTGTTTCTCTATTACCTTGCGGGAAAATTGCATATTTTCAAAAGTATTGGTACTTTTATCCTCACGGCATATACGTTCGGCAGGAATCCCCTGACTGAGAAGATAACGCTCTATAGCCTCTCCCTCCGAAATTATTTCATCGGAGCCTTGTCCGCCTGACGGAACAAATACAGCGTGCTTGCCGTTTTTTTCATACTGTGCTTTCTCAAAAGCAATTGCACTGTCAGCTCTGCCCTTGAGCAGTGGAGTAAGAGTTCCGTCTTTTCTGATACCACAGCCGAGAATTATAATATAATCTCTGTCATAATGCGGCTTATACCTTGTCGAAAGATATGAGCAGACAATAGTAGAAAGAAACATACATTCTATATATACGACAATATATGTAATAATGTCTTTTATGATAGTAATATTATATGTTTCAAGGTTCAAAAGCCTTGCAAGGTTATATGCTCCTATCGTGAATATGACTCCGACAGCCCACAGAACGGCAAATATTATACCCAAAGCATTTACGGGACGATAACCTTCATTACGCATGAGCCATATATTGCTTATTGCAAGAAGCAGGGAAATAAGCAGCATTATAGGTACAAGTGCAAGCAGCAGCATAATACCTGTTTCTGTGACCAAAACTAAAAAATTTGTAAAAGAATTGACGACATTATTGAGCATTTTATAAGTAATATAAAGTAAAATTATCATGATATAAATGCCGATACCGCCGCAGGCAATCATCTGATAACAAAAATTTCCTTGCTTTCTGTAATTGTTGAACAAAAATATCATAATGATTTCAGTTATCAGTAATGATGTCAGAATTGCAATAATAACTATATCATAACCGTTGAAATTAAAATTTCCATTGGTATTTTCAAATATAACGTTCAAAAAATTGACGGAAAATGTGTATTTCATATAATGTTCCATCATGCTGCTATCGTCAAAAAACTGCCAGTGCAATGTCATTCCTGTTTTGCCTTGCCCTACAGCTTTGAAATCAATCAAAAGTTCCTCGTTTTCAATGCGGTAATCTTCCATTTCCAATATACCTTCGGAAGTAAAATTTACTTCGACCTTTGGGTTGATATTTACGGCATCTGTCATAGCTCTTGTGTGAAGTGTGTAATGATTTCCCGTTGCTGCAACATATATGGCGGAAAACAGCAATATGAGTACAATGCAGATATTCATTGCAATTATTTTTTTATTGGTTTTCATTTATTTATACCTCTATTCAAAAAGTAATATACAAATAATATACTATAAAAAGACGAAAATTTCAATATTTAATGCGATTTCCGCACAGAAATAAATTTTTGTCAAAGAATAAAAAATGCCCCGACACAAAGTGACGGGACGTTTTACAGCGTCGCTGAGGGGATTCGAACCTCCGACCTATCGCTTAGGAGGCGATCGCTCTATCCTGCTGAGCTACAACGACTTAT
>CACXGJ010000012.1 GCA_902767125.1 uncultured Ruminococcus sp.
CTGTAAAGAACTATAATTTGAAAGAAACTTCAGCCGAAGGTGAAAAGATAGTATATGAGGGTACATTTGATGATGAAAGCGGTATCAATATTGATGATGCAAATAAGGAAACCGTTATAAATACCCGAAAAACTAACTCTCTTACACTTTCAAAAGCTCTTGCAGGTGATTATTCCGATACAGATGTCGATGAAGATACACCATTTGAGTTTACAGTAAACTTCACAGCTCCGGAAGGTGTTACATTGTCGGATTATAAGTTTAAGGTAGATGGCAGAGAAATAACCGGTACAAGCAGTATTACTATAAATGTAAGTGCAAAGCAATCTGTTACTATCTCGGGTATTCCATATGGTACAGGATATACCGTAAGCGAAGCATTATCAATGGTTAATTGGTCAAATAGCGGTGACGAGACAGGTACGATAGGCGAAACACCATCAACGGCTGTTATTACCAATACTTATACAAAGCCTGCTGTCGGTAATCTTGAAATTACAAAGAATGTCCTTACTTCGACAGGTTCTGATGAAATTGAGGACAGCGACAAGGCTTTGGTATTTGAATTTACTGTAACGCTCACAGATATAAGCGGTGCTGCCTTGACAACAGATGATACTTACAACATGACCAAAACTTCATCGGCAGGAGTATCGGATGATATGCTGACATTTGAAAAAGGTGTTGCAACAGTGACTCTTTCTGATGATGAGAGTGTTCTTATCGAGGGCATTCCGGCAGGTTATCACTATACGGTGACAGAGTCCTATATGGCAGGATTTACACCGTCATCAACAAATGCTGAAAGTGCTATCGTTAAAGATACCACAGTAACGGCAGAATTTACAAATACAAAGATATTCCAGCCGTATGAATTGCCTGATGCAGGTTTCGAGGATTCGAGAATGTATTTTGTATTCATGCTTTCGGGAATGTTTATGTTCGGTATTGCTTACTGGTATATAAATCGTTCAAAGGCTAAAAAATAATTAAAAAAAATTTTTTTACAGCCCTGATGAACACAAAGTTCATCAGGGCTGTATTTTTTTATTGACAAGCGATTTGTATAAATATATAATAAAATCAATAATTATCGGGAGTTGAAAAGAATGGAATTTCTAAAAATTATAATGCCGATACTGATAGGCGGCGTGATAGGATATTTTACGAATTATATTGCCATAAAAATGCTTTTTCATCCGTACAGGCAGATAAAAATAGGCAAATTCAGGCTGCCGTTCACTCCCGGAATAATTCCCAAAAATCAGGGAAGGATGGCGGAATCTGTCGGAAATGCCGTCAGCAGTCAGCTTTTTACATATGATGATATCATCGGCAGCATTATAAATGAAAAGACTAAAAAGGAAATTACGGAAAAAGTTACGGATATGATATTTACCTCCGATATATCTTTTTCAACAGCGTTGGGTGAGGAGGATATAGAGAACAATGAATTTGTAATGAAGGTGTCTGACGGACTGTCAAATAAAATATGCTTCAAGCTGCTTGAAACTGATATGAAGCCCGTTATAAGAGGGGTTCTGAACAATATATCAAAGGAACGAAAGGTTATTGCAAGTGTGATCAGCCTTATGCCTACGATAGATTTCAAGATCGAGGAGGGAATAAAACAATATATCGAGGAAAACGGTCAGGAATTTTTATGCAATTATATAGTCGATATGATAAAGGATATATATGACAAGCCTCTGAATGAAGCGGTTGAGGAGATCGGTCTTGAAAGAGAAAAGGTCTTTGATATTGTCGGAAGGGGCTTTGATATGCTTGCAAAAAAGGTTGCCGAGGAGCTTCCTAAAAGAATAGATATAGGAAAGATCATCACTGATAAGATAAATGCCTTTGAAGTTGCACAGCTTGAAGACCTGCTCATGCAGGTGATGAAAAATGAATTGCAGGCTGTAATAAATCTTGGGGCTGTTCTCGGTGCAATAATAGGTGCTGTGAATATATTCATCTAACTTTTTTATAAATTACTGTTGTTAATCGGGAAAATTTTTGGTATCATATTAGTTGGAACTTATTTTGGAAATTGGAAAGGAGACAGATCTATGTCCAAAAATATCAAAACAAAATTATGTGCAATAGCTATTGCCGCAGCCTTGGCTGTATCTCTTTCGTTGACAGGCTGTAACGACTCTTTTAAGAAAACGGAGTCAAACCAGCCGCAGACCACATCCTCTGACAGTTCTGTTGTTCAGGTGAGTGATGTTAAAAGCAAACTTGGCGATAATATAGCTGCAAAGTCCGAGCATTATACTGTTAGTCTGCCTATGATAAGGCGTATATTCAAAAACAGCTACAACAGCTTTACAGCGTATTATGCTTCATACTATGGCTTTGATACAACAAAAAGCTCAAAGGTGCAGTTCTATGATGAAGAAAATAACATTACATGGTATGACGAATTTATAGAAAGTGCAAAGAGCGAAGTGACACAGCTTTTTACTCTCTGTGAGGCGGCTCAAAAGGAAGGCGTTTCCATTGATGACGATGACAGAAAGGATATTGACGATACTCTTGAAAATATGAGAACGGCTGCTTCTGAGGCGGGAAAAACTGTTGATGAATATATATCCTCGACTTTCGGTGAGGGGCTTACAGAAAAGGATGTTCTCGAAAATCTTGAACAAACAACACTCGCTTCAAAATATTACAAAAAGATATATGATGGCTTCACATACACCGATGAACAGTATGAACAGACATACAATGAAAATAAAGAATCGTATCAGTATGTTGATTTCCTTACATTTACCTTCGGCTACGGTACGGTGGATTCATCAGATTCTTCTGTCGCCGTTGATGAACAGCAAAAGGAAAAAGCTAAAAAGGCTGCCGAGGAGCTTGCAAAGGTCAAGAGTGAACAGGAATTTAAGGAATATATCACAAAATATCTGAATGAAAACCCCGATTATGTGAATATATCCACTGAAAGCTCGTATACACAGGAGGATTTTGATGCAGCAGTGACCTCACAGGTAAACAGTGCTTTGAAACAAAAATATGCTTATGAAACAACGACAGATGCGGGAAAATGGATGTTCAGTGAAGACCGAAAGGAAAATGAAACATACTCCTTCGAGGGAACAAGTTCATATAATGTTGTTATGCTCCTCAAAACACCCTACCGTGATGAAAGCCTGCTCAAGAATGTAAGGCATATCCTCATAACCTCCGATTCTGACGCAAGTGATGAAGAGGCTAAAAAGAAGGCTGATGAGGAAGCTAAAAAGAAGGCAGAAGAAGTGTATGAAGCATGGAAAAACGGTGAGGCTACCGAAGAATCCTTTGCTGCACTTGCGACCGAATATAATGCTACATCCGATCCCAATTCTGCTGCAAG
>CACXGJ010000013.1 GCA_902767125.1 uncultured Ruminococcus sp.
AGCTTCCGATACTACCGAACTCTCTGCGGTTGAACCTTCTGCTGAAACTTCTGATACTGCTGAACTCTCTGCGGTTGAACCTTCTGCTGAAGCTTCCGATACTACCGAACTCTCTACAGTTGAACCTTCTGCTGAAACTTCTGATACTACCGAACTTTCTACAGTTGAATCTTCCGAAACGACAGAGCTTTCTGTACCTTCGGCTGACGTATCTTCCTCAATTTTCGACACTTCCGAAACAACTGAAACTTCAGAAGTCTCTTTATTTTCTTCATGCTTGCCAGTGAGTCCAAAGTATGAAAGTGCATTCAAAAGCACAACCAGCATAAAAAATGCTATTGCACAATATTTTGTTACCTTTGCAAACAATGCATCTGCTGTTTTTGCTTTTCCTCTTTGAAGAAATGAATCTGCTCCGCCTGTTATCGTGCCGAGTCCTGAATCATGTCCCTCTTGAAGTATGATAACGATTATCATTATTATTGAAAAGATAAGTACCAATGCTCCGACCAATATTTCCCAAATTCCCATGTTTAAAAATCCTCCAATTACTTTAACAATGCCTATCTATAATAACACATTTGTTTATTAAAATCAAGTGTATATCAGAAATTTTGAACAATTTTAATATATAAAATTTTCTTTCGATAATTTGTGACAATTTATTAGTTAAAGGTCATTTGCTCTCCGTCCTCGTCACCTCTCGGAAGCTGTCCTGCTGATGGTATAGACTTTGCTCTGTATCTTTCGGGATTCTTCAGCATACCATCTTTATATATATTTACTGACATTATCCTATGCCCTTTTGACAATTTGAACAATGCAACGCCTTGTGTATTCCTTGAGGTCTTTGCCAACAGATCAGAAGATTTGAATATCATTACCCTGCCCGATGATGATCTGACCATTATCTCATTCTCGTCATCTTCAACATACAGTATCCCTGCAAGCTTGTCCTTATCGCAATATGCTCCCGTCAATTTTCTTCTGTTAGTCTTGGTCGCATACGATTCCAACGGCACTTTTGCAGCCTTTCCGTTCTCAAAAAAGAAAAATACATATCCTTTATAATCCTTCGTGGGTATCATATATATTGCATTTTCTCCTTCGTCAAACTCAAGCTTCGATGGAATATACTCTCCAAGCACACTCGCTTTTGTATCACTGAACACAGGAGCTTTTGCTTTATATGCCTGACATCTATCGGAAAAAAATATCAGGTCTGTATTATTTGTCGTTTCAAAGTGCTGCAACATCTCGTCACCCTCTTTGAATTTCTGATCCCCTCCCATTCTCAATGACAATGGTGTTATCTTCTTGAAATAACCCTCTTTTGTGAAAAACAGATTTACTGCATAATCAGGTACTTCTTCCTCGATATCCTCCTCTATCTCATCAGCATATATTATCATACTTTTTCTGGGTTGTGCATATTTCTTTATAATATTCTCAAGCTCCTTAATGATAATTTTCTTTATCTTCGATTCACTTCCGACTATTTCCTCCAACTCTGAAATATCCTTCTCAAGCTGTGAAATATCCTCTGTTCTCTTTAATATATATTCCCTGTTTAAATTCCTTAATTTTATCTCCGCAACATATTCTGCCTGTATCTCGTCTATCCCGAATCCTGCCATCAAATTCGGTACAACTTCCGTTTCCTCTTGTGTATTTCTTATCACCAAAACCGCTTTATCTATATCAAGCAGTATCTTTTCCAATCCTCTTAACAAATGCAGTCGGTCACGCTTTTTATTCAAGTCAAAATATGTTCTTCTCTTTACGCACTCTATACGGAAGGCAGACCATTCATTCAATATATCTCTCACACCCATTACTTTCGGTGTGCCTGCTATAAGGATATTGAAATTACATGAAAAGCTGTCCTCTAACGGTGTCATCTTATACAGCTTCTGCATTAATTTATCGGGATTTATTCCCCTCTTTAAGTCAATAGTTATCTTCAATCCGTCTATGCCCGTTTCATCTCGTATATCGGCTATTTCCTTAATTTTACCCTGCTTCACCAATTCAATTATCTTTTCGATAACTGCCTCGGATGTAGTCGTCTGTGGAATACTTGATATATCTATACAGTTAGCAAATTTATCATAGCTGTATCTGCCACGAAGTCTGACACTTCCACGACCTGTATTATAGATATTCTCAATAACTTTCCTGTCATAAATTATCTGAGCTCCGCCTGTGAAATCGGGTGCAAGAAGTGTTGACATTATATCAAATTTCGAGTCTTTAAGAAGTCCTATCGTTGTACGGCATACTTCCTCTAAATTGAATGAACATATTGAGCTTGCCATGCCTACCGCTATACCTGTATTAGCATTCACCAAGACTGACGGAAATGCCGCTGGCAACAATGTCGGCTCTTTCAGCGTATTATCATAGTTATCC
>CACXGJ010000014.1 GCA_902767125.1 uncultured Ruminococcus sp.
AAAAGATAACTGGAATCTCAAGGGCTTGCGTGAGGCTCTCAAGGGCTGGCTGATATTTGAGGGTGACGAAGAAACCGCAAACTTTACCGAGGATGATATCGAAAATCTTGAAAAGGAATATATAATAAACACTCTCACCGAAAAAGCTGTCAATGAATACGAGGAAAACGAAAAGCTCATCCCCGATGAGACAATGCGTGAGCTTGAAAGAGTATATCTTCTCAAAAATGTCGATAACTACTGGATGGAACACATTGATGCAATGGAAGAACTTAAAAAGGGTATCCGTTTGCGTTCATACGGTCAGCATGATCCTGTCGTTGAATACAGACGAGAAGGCTCTGATATGTTCGATGATATGGTAAGATGTATACGTGAGGACACTGTAAAAATCCTTATGGTAGTTCCAAAGCGTGTAAGCGAACGTCTCAAGGAACAGGCAGTTCTCAATGTACAGCAGGAAGAAATGCGTACTATTGCGATAAAGCGTGCAGCAAGCGGTCGTGCAAGAGCTGCCGCACTTGCAGCCCTTCAGGCTCAAAAGGCTGCCGAGGCTGCAAAGGTCGATGAGACCATCACAACAGGCGTTACCCTCGAAAAAGACGGAAGCATATCTGCCGAAGGCATTGTTACTCCGATAGAGCCTGATGAAATTGATGAATCCGCTGCACTTCCTGTTACAAAAGTCGATGATATCGAAGAACCGCAAAGCAAAAAGATATACTCTATGGAAGATGTCAAAAAGGCTGCCGGAAAACTCCTTGAGCGTGAACAGGTCGCAAAGCCAACCTATACAAACCTTGACGGTGAAAATACTGCCCGTCCTGTCCTTAAAAAGAAAAAGATCGGAAGAAATGATCCATGCCCCTGCGGAAGCGGCAAGAAATATAAAAACTGCTGCGGAAAAAACAACTGATATTCTCCAAACATTATAATACAAAGGAGGGATGAACCATGAGCTTCATTGAAAAAATAAGCAGTGCATTGTCCGATTCTCTTGACTATCTCATTGACAAGAACAGACAAAGAGCTAAACTTAACAGAATGGCTACCGTTATCAAGAATGAAACCGAAATCCTCAACCGTGCATATATCGCACTCGGCAAGCATTATTACAAGACACTTGACGGCAAAACGGAGGATGCTGACATTTCACAGATCCTTGATACAATAAAAAGTGCAAAAATACGTCTTAAAAAAGCTAAAACCCGCTATGAATACATCTTCAGATACGGTGTTCCGACTCCCGGAATAAGAGACGATATCTCTGTTGCGTATCTTGATGACGAAGATAACGCAAGCTATGACAAGAATGATAAGGCTTCGGATATCTCTGATGATGATCAGGATATCACCATTGCAGTAAAACCCGAATAAATTTCGGAATGGGGAGTGTGAAACAAAAATATTTCGCTGTATTTTTACTACTGAAAAACGGCAGAAAACAAGACCATTCCTCAAATACAAAATCCAAAAAATAAAATTCGCTGTATTTTATCCTTAAAAACAGCAGGAGGTAAATTTTTATGAAAGCTATAACATCAGAAAAAAAAGAGCAGATAAAAAACAAGTCACAGAAAAGTGCAAGAACATCAAGAAGTGAAAGTATATATGAGCTTGCGGCACTCGGACTCCTCACAGCAATATGCTTCATAATGGCATTCACTCCGTTGGGATTTATTCCGATAGGTGTTCTTACCGTTACATTTATGACTATCCCCGTAATAGTTTCCGCTACTGTCCTCAAACCCCGTGATTCTGCCATTATAGGCGGTATTTTCGGCATCACGAGTTTTATCAAGACAGTCACGGGAGCAGGCGGTGTAATGATGGCAGGATTGTTTCAGATAAATCCGTTCCTGACATTCATTCTGTGTATCGTTCCCCGTGTATTGGAAGGCTGGCTTGGCGGACTTATCTTTCAGGCTGTCAGAAAAATCGACAAGACAAAATTCGTTTCTTATATCGTGGCAAGCCTTTCCGTACCCGTTCTCAACACAATACTTTTTATGAGTACTCTTTTCATTTTCTTCTACAATTCCGAGCCTATTCAAAATATTGCAACTGCTAAAGGTGCAGGAAATGTTTTTGCACTGTTCGTTGCCATGGTAGGCATACAGGCTGTTGTTGAAGCCGTTGTATGCTGTATTCTCGGAACAGCAGTCTCAAAAGCACTTGCAGTTGCACTTAAAAAAGTCAGAAAATAATAATTAAAAAAAGCGGGGCAATTTCTATAAATTGTTCCGCTTGATTTTTGGAGGATATTGATGAAAGAAAAAATACTTTCCGCTTTAAGAAATTCGGATGACTATATATCCGGTGAGACCTTGAGCAAAAAGCTGGGCATTACAAGAAGTGCTGTCTGGAAAAACATCGGTCAACTGAAAAAAGACGGATATATAATAGATTCCGTTACAAATAAGGGCTACAGGCTGCAAAATGACTTCAACATGATAGCCCATGAAAAAGTCATGAAGGACTTCAAATGCAGCAATATCGGAAAAAAGCTGATCGTTCTGAAAAGCACCGATTCGACCAACAATGAATTGAAGCGTCTTGCCGCCATCGGTGAGGAAAGCGGTACAGTCATTGTCTCGGAGGTTCAGACCTCCGGCAGAGGACGCTTCGGAAGACAATGGGAATCGGACAAGGGCGGTCTGTACTTTTCATTTTTGCTGCGTACCGATCTTCCGCCAAGTGATATCGCATCCATCACCCTTGCAGCAGGATATGCCGTATGCCTTGCGGTAAGGGAATATACAGGGCTTGATGCACGAATAAAATGGCCGAATGACATCATCATCGAAAACAGAAAGCTCTGTGGCATACTTACAGAAATGTCTGCTCAAAGCGACCGGCTTGATTATATCATAACAGGCATCGGCATAAATATCAATAACACCGAGTTCCCCGATGATATAAAGCACAAAGCATCATCCATTCTCCTTGAAACAAACAAAATCACAGACAAATCAGACTTTTTCCGAACTGTCCTGACATATATTGACAGAGTCCTTTCATCATTTCTGATAAGCATATCCATTGATGATATGGAAAATTTCAAAGGGCTTTGTGCAACTCTCGGCAGAGAGGTTTCAGTCAAAAGAGGAGATACCGTACTGACAGGCATTGCAAAGGATATAACTCCCTTTGGTGAGCTTGTAATTGAAACGGAAAATGCACAGAGCATCAAGCTGTCATCAGGTGAAGTTACAGTTCAGGGAATATACTGACCTCACCTTGAAAGAAGCAGATCAGAATTTATGAAATCTCCGAGCCTTATCTGAAGACTGTCAAATGTCCTGTAATCCTTGCAGATTCTGTCGATATTTTCTATTTTCACGACAGTTCCCTTTATCAGATCAACATCACTGTATGTTACTGTAAGATATCCGTATTGACGGATATTATCGTTGGAATATACTTCTTCAAGCTCAAAATATTCTATGGCATCAGACAATTTAAGAGAATTTGCTATACGCTTTTTTTCGGCAGGTGATGTATTATCAAGAGGAAGATCCTTTGAAAACGAAAACGGTCTGTCGGCAACAGTTTTTTGAGTTATCGAGCCTGTGCATACACATTTATACAGTGTTGTACATGCAACCTCCAAGGGTGTTTCAACAGCATCCTTCAGCATCTTTTTTTCATAAACCGAAAATTCGGTGCTTACAACAGATACTGTTTCAACAGACGATTCATTCTCTTTTTTATTATCCGAGCAGCCCGATAGGCTGACAGCAAATGAAAACACAAGAACAGAAGACATGATCTTCAAAAATTTTTTCACAGGATATCACCTCTTGAAAAATAATATAACTAAACGGCATTTCTCAATAAAAGGAAAATGCCGTTTTTTCTTTTTATAATACGCTGAACGGATTACCTATAATATCCGCATAGTCATTTTCGGCTTCTTCGACAAGCTCTTTTACATAAGTATTTTGTATACGATCCTTTTGGCTGATAATATACTGAAATACCTCCTTGAGAGAAAGATTCTCAATGATACTCAATATAACATCCATGATCTCATATGAATTAAGCTTCAATGCAGACATCAGATATTCGGTCAGCTTTTTATATATCTCATCCGAAACAGGTTCAAAGGTATCCCACTGCCTGTAGGCAAGCTCATACAATTCTCTCAATGCCGTAATATTTTTTGGCTTGTCCCCGTATACATCAAAAAATTTATTAAAATATGACTCCAGATCTGATGCTTCAAGTGCTTCAGAAATACCTCCAAAAATCAACAGGATCAAGCCTCCTTCAAAATATAATATCTCAAATATATTCTATCGCATTTAATTCATATTTTCAAGTATTTATAAAAATTTATTCAAGTCCGTTTTTCTTTGCCCAAAGCTCAAGCGAATCCGCACAGTAAGAAAGCTTTTTAAGAGTTGAGATGACTTTTTTGAAATCTTCTCTTTCATATTCATCTATTCTGCCGTCCTCAAGTATCTGATAAATGGTATCATTGGCTTTATTCAGAAAATGAAGTGCAGACATCAGTCTGACAGCGATCTCATTCAGGTCTTCATATATCAAAGTCTCCTTATCCTGACCTATCGGACACTGCTTTGTACAGTAATAGTTACAAAGTTCGGGAGCATTATAGACCTTTGCCATTGATACAACATCATCGGGGCTGGGCATCTTATCACCGCTCTCTATTCCGAGCAGCTTTGTACGTTCAATATACACCAGATCTTGAGCGCTTTCACAATTATTCAGCAGGGGCTGATTTTTTGCCGCATTTTTACGGGCTTTTCTGTATATGTTTTCTTCCATGATATTTTCCAAACTCCTCCGACAAACTATACTAAAATTTCATTGTTCATTATACCACAAATTATACATAATTTCAATTATATGTTTGATTTTTTGTACAAATTTTATTACAAAAATTTCCGAATACAACCTCAAAAAGCCATATCCGTAAATCTCTCTGTCACCATGAAAGAACAAGTAAGATGACGCTTAACATTAATTCCTACCCTAAAAAACTTATGTATCACCATCAGCATCAGACGGATAGTCAACGTCTATAAGCTCGCTCTGACGCATTTTCATTCTTATCCTGTCATTCTCTATCGCTTCCGAGAGGGATTCGTAAAAGTCATTTGAATGTCTGATATTTTTTATCTCAAGAGTAGGATTTGTCTTATCCTTTGAATAGACCGTCACCGTACCGAGACCGAACAGTTTTTGTCCGAGCGTTCTCGAATAGCTCAAATCCAATATACGATATAAAAGTATCTCATTTTTAACGCTTGTAAAAAAGCCCTTGTCAACGACCAGCTTTTTCTCCTTGAGGGTATAGACGGTGAAAGTCCACGGTATTCCGAAAAAAGCCCATCTCTTTCTCTCACGCATTATATATTCTTCATCTTTTTTACCCATGACCAAGCTCCTCCATCAAAACAAAATATGCGGAAAAATTTTACTTTCTCCGCATATTATACACGATTTTTCCTGTTTTGGCAATATATAATTTATTCGTCACCAAAGCTTATGCCAATACTTTTAGCTGATTTTATAACAGGGCTGTCAACGGGAACTTCCTTGAGCTTTCCGGCAACCTCTTTAAGCGGTACAGGCACTATCTCATTATTTACCATACCTGTCATGTAGCCGTATTTGCCCTCGATGATAAACTGTGCAGCCGCTGCACCGAAACGTGTTGTAATGAATCTGTCATACGCATCAGGGCTTCCGCCTCTCTGGAAATGTCCCGGAACCGTGACACGAGTCTCCTGACCTGTTGCTTCTTCGATCTCATGGGCTATCTTATATGAAATTGACGGATACATCAGATTTGCCATAGCTTCCTTTCTCTTTTTCTTGGGTAGCTTTGCAATATCCTCCTCGATAGCACCCTCTGCCACTGCAAGGATAGAAAATGTTTTTCCCTCTTTTGTACGCTTTTTGATGCAGTTGATGACATTCTTTATTTTATACGGTATTTCAGGGATAAGTATTACATCCGCACCGCCTGCAACACCTGCATAAAGTGTCAGCCAGCCTGCCTTGTGTCCCATACATTCAACGATGAATACACGTCCGTGAGAGGTAGCAGTAGTGTGTATGCAGTCGATAACATTTGTGGCAATATCAACGGCACTCTGAAAACCGAATGTAACATCTGTTCCCCAGATATCATTGTCGATGGTCTTCGGCATACTGACAACATTCAGACCTTCTTCCGAAAGCATATTTGCACTCTTGTGTGTACCGTTTCCGCCGAGTACCACAAGGCAGTCCAGCTTCATTTCATTATAATGCTTCTTCATTTCTGCGACCTTGTCAACGCTTGTTTCATCGTCAATTACACGCATGAGCTTGAACGGCTGTCTTGAAGTTCCGAGGATAGTTCCGCCGACCGTGAGTATACCCGAAAAATCTTCAGGCTTCATAAGACGGTATTCACCCTCGATAAGACCTCTGTAGCCGTCAATGATACCGTAAATTTCCACCTGATTGCCATAATGCTCATACAAGCCCTTTGCAAGACCTCTTATAGCCGAGTTCAGTCCCTGACAGTCACCGCCGCTTGTAAGTATTCCAACTCTTTTCAATTTTAATACACTCCTTTACTGTATATTTATATTCAGTCTGATAATAATTTTACACCATTTTAAATAAAATTACAACAAAATATTGAAAAAAACTGTCATAAATTTTCATCATAATTTTTCTTGAAGCTTTCGCTTGTAAGAGGAACAAACTGTCTTTCCTCGTCAACGGTATTCTTTTTTGAAGCGAGGGCTTTTTTAGCCATATCAGAAAATTCCCTTTGGGAATTGTGTATTTTTTTGCCACGCCTGTCAACAAGCTCATAGGTCGTGTCATTTCTTTGTATTCTCGTATTCAGGACATCCTTTTTGAGTGTATCTATGATATTGAAGGAACGCTTTATCAGATCGGGATCTTCTATCGGGAAAACAAGCTCAACTCTCTTGTCAAGATTTCTCTGCATCCAGTCGGCTGAACCCATATATATTTTCGGCTGTCCTGCATTGTCGAATATGAATATACGGCTGTGTTCAAGAAGCTGTCCGACAATGCTCCTGACCTCGATATTTTCGCTTATGCCCTTGATATCGGGTACAAGACAGCATATTCCACGGACTATGAGCGTGATTCTTACACCTGCCTGTGAAGCCTCATAAAGCAGTTTTATTATATCGGGATCAACAAGTGAATTTATCTTCGCTGTAATTCCCGATGACAGACCTTTTTTGGCATTTTCGGTTTCATTTTTTATCATTTCTTCAAAAAATGCTCTTAATCCTGTGGGAGCGACCTTCATTTTATTATAAACAGGCGGTGTCGAATAGCCTGTAATGACATTAAACAGAGAGGACGCATCCTCACCGAATTTTTCATTGCAGGTAAACATTCCTATATCCGTATAGAAACGGGCTGTGATATCATTGTAATTTCCCGTACCCATATGCAGATAACGCCTTATGCCATCCTTCTCATGCCTTACAACAAGAACTATCTTGCAGTGAGTTTTGAGTCCTGCAAGACCGTATATTACATGACAGCCCGCTTTTTCGAGTTTTTTCGCCCAACCGATATTATTTTCCTCATCAAACCTCGCCTTCAGCTCGACCAGCACTGTGACCTGCTTGCCGTTTTCGGCAGCCTTTATAAGTGCCGCTATTATCGGAGAATTTCCGCTGACTCTGTAAAGTGTCTGTTTTATTGCGAGGACATCCTTGTCATTTGCCGCCTGATTGACAAATTTTATAACAGATTCAAAGCTCTCATAGGGATGATGTACCATCCTGTCCTTTTCCCTTATCGCCTCGAATATATCGTCATAGCCGTAGAAGTCCGCTGGCGGATTGACAGGAGTTATGGGCTTGAATTTCAGTTCATCCGAAACATTATCAATACCTGCAAACCTTGACAAAAATGTCAGATCAAGAGGTCCCGATACCTCATGTATTATCTCGTCTTCGACCTCAAGCATATCTATAAGGAATTTTTTTAGTGCCTCATCGCACTTTGAAACTATCTCAAGTCTTACGGGATCGCCCCTCTGACGTTTTTTGAGAGAATGCTCTATCTCGACCAAAAGATCATCGGCATCCTCATCAATATCAAGATCGGAATCCCTTGTTATCCTGAACGGACAGCACGCCTGTATCTTATACAGCTCAAAAAGCTCGGATATACGGCTTATTATAATATCCTCAAGCATAACAAAGCATCTGCCCGAATCGGACGGTACTTCGATAAATCTCGGAAGGATGGACGGTACCTGGACTACGGCAAATATATCCTCACCGGATTCGTTTACAAGCCTCACTGCAATATTAAGACTTCTGTTTGCAAGCAGCGGAAAAGGTCTTGATGTATCAACTGCAAGAGGAGTCAGGACAGGAAATATAAATTTATCGAAATATTCATCAATTATTTGTTTTTGTGACTTGCCAAGCTCCTTTATTTTGAGAAATTTAAGCCTGCATTTTTTGAGTGCAGGAATGATCGAACGGTGGAGACATGAATATTGTTTTTTGACAAATTCCCTTATTTTTGCGGTGAGCTTTTCAAACTGCTGAACGGGAGTCATATTTGAAGCATCCTTATCATTAGGCTTTGAGTGCATCCTGTCCATAACGCCTGCCACTCTTACCATAAAAAACTCATCTAAATTCGACTCTGTTATAGAAAGAAATTTGACTCTTTCAAGCACAGGATTTTCCTTTTCAAACGCCTCCTCAAGAACACGGCTGTTAAAATCCATCCAGCTCAATTCCCTGTTCAGATACGGGATTTTGGGATCAGAGCATAATTTAGTCGGTTTAAGGGATGACTTTGGATCAGACTTCGATTTTTTTGAAACTTTTTTGGATTTTTCATCATCCTTCTTCTTTTCGCCCAAGATATATCAACCTTTCTTTAAAAAATATATTCCAACGATTGTTATGTTAATATAATATTATAACAAATATTTTTGTAATAAGCAATATTTTTATGTCAGATTTGTTAAATTTATGCACACAAAAAGGGGATAAAACCGACACAGCCTTATCCCCCGAAGGAATACTTAATTAAAGAGCTTTTTGACCTTTTCAAAGAAACTCGTACTTTTCTGATAGTTTGATGACTGGCAGAGTGAATCGAAGCTCTGCAAAGCCTTTTTCTGCTCATTAGTGAGATTGCGTGGCACTTCAATAGTTACCTTTACATACTGATCGCCTCTGCCCTTGCCGTTGAGGTGCTGTATGCCCTTGCCCTTGAATTTAAAGACATCATTCGGTTGAGTTCCCGCATGGACAGTATAGCTTATTTTTCCGTCAAGAGTAGGAACTATGACCTCATGACCGAGAGCCGCCTGTGTAAATGTAAGTGGTATCTCGCACCATACATCATCACCCTTACGCTCGAATATCTCATGTCTCTTTACATTTATATACACATGGAGATCACCCGAAGGACCGCCGTTATAACCGCTGTTGCCGTGACCGCTGACATTAAGTATTTGATCCTGACCTATACCTGCAGGAACAGTTACATTCACTGTTTTGGCAGTTCTTATCCTGCCCGCACCGGAGCATTTTTTACAGGGCTTTTCAATTATCTTGCCTTTTCCACGGCATCTGTCACAGGCTTGAGAGGTCTGTACAACACCGAAAGGAGTTCTTTTGCTGACAGTGACCTGACCTTTGCCATTGCAGGCAGGACACGTTTTCATATTTGCACCGTTTTCCGCACCTGTTCCGTTACAGTCCTTACAGGTATCCACTATCTCATACTGTATCTCTTTTTTACAGCCCTTTGCAGCCTCCTCAAACGATATTGTAACAGATGTTTCAACATCAGAACCCTTCCTCGGAGCATTCTTATTACGGCTGCTGCCTCCTCCGAAGCCTCCGAAAAAGCTGTTGAAAATATCGTTCAGATCAATGTCCTGACCGAAGGGATTGCCTCCTCCATAAGCTGCTGAACCCGCACCGTAATTCGGATCAACACCTGCAAAGCCAAACCTGTCATACCTTGCACGTTTTTCCTTATCGGAGAGGACCTCATATGCCTCATTGACCTCCTTGAATTTAGCCTCTGCCTCTTTATCATTCGGATGAAGATCGGGATGATACTGTTTAGCCTGCTTTCTGAACGCCTTCTTCAGTTCATCATCAGAAGCCCCCTTCTGCACTCCCAGCACTTCATAATAATCTCTTTTATCTGCCATATAAATTCCCCCAAAACAACGAATAATCACCTTTAAGCTGTTTACTTTAATAATAATACATTATTGCAGAATTTTCAAGGATAAATTTGAAAAAAGGGAAAACCCAATCAATTTCGGGCTTTCCCGTATTTTTTTCAAGAATGTTTATTTATTCCAAAGAAATCACTGATTATCGTCAACCTCGGTATAGTCGGTAGCCTCATATACACCGTTGTTGCCTTGAGGAGCCTGCTGCTGTGCAGCACCCTGTGCGGCAGCATCCTGATAGAGCTTTTCCGATACAGCATACATTTTCTTCTGAAGATCATCCTTTGTTGACTGGATCATATCCATGTTATTCTGTGCAAGAGCCGATTTTACGCTTGCAACCTTCTGCTGAAGCTCATCCTTATCCTCTGAAGAAATATGCTCACCGTTTTCCGAAATGAGCTTTTCAACTGCATATACGAGATTCTCGGCATCATTTCTTCTGTCAACTTCCTCACGGCGTTTCTTATCCTCTGCCGCATACTGCTCTGCATCACGGATAGCCTTTTCGATATCATCCTTGCTCATATTTGTATTTGATGTGATGGTGATATGCTGTTCCTTGCCTGTGCCGAGGTCTTTTGCAGATACATTTACAATACCGTTTGCATCTATATCAAAGGTAACTTCAATCTGCGGAACGCCACGCATTGCGGGAAGGATACCGTCAAGCTTGAACAGACCAAGCTGTTTGTTGTCTCTTGCGAACTCACGCTCACCCTGAAGGACATTTACTTCGACCTGTGTCTGATTATCGACAGCGGTAGAGAATATCTGACTTTTCTTTGTGGGGATAGTTGTATTTCTCTCAATGATCTTTGTCATTACACCGCCCTGTGTCTCAACACCGAGTTAAAGAGGAGTTACATCGAGGAGAAGGAGTCCCTGAACATCGCCCTGAAGCACACCGCCCTGAATAGCTGCACCGATGGCAACACATTCATCAGGATTGATACCCTTGAACGGGTCCTTGCCGATAAGTGCCTTAACAGCCTCCTGAACAGCAGGTATTCTTGAAGAACCGCCTACCATGAGGACTTTGTCTATCTCACCGATTGAAAGACCTGAATCCTTGAGTGCCTGACGAACAGGACCCATTGTCTTTTCAACGAGATCGGCTGTAAGCTCATTGAACTTTGCTCTTGTAAGAGTATAGTCAAGGTGCTTAGGACCTGTAGCATCTGCTGTGATGAAGGG
>CACXGJ010000015.1 GCA_902767125.1 uncultured Ruminococcus sp.
ATTGACAAGCCATCTTCTTGTTATTCCTTTCAAAAAAACACCAGCCTTCCGATGATACTTTAATTTTCATTTGTTTCCCATTTATAGCCCAAGCCCCATACAGTCGTTATATATTTTGGTGATGACGGATTGTCCTCTATCTTCATACGCAGACGGCGGATATTAACATCAACTATCTTTTCCTCACCTGCATACGGCTCTCCCCATACTTTTTTCAGGATATCACTCCTGTCAAGAGCTTTCTTGGGATTTGAAAAGAAATATTCCATTATCTGAAATTCCACCTGTGTCAGCTCAATGACTTTGCCCTTTTTCATAAGTGAATGATTCTTGAGATTCAGCACAAAATCACCCGAACGTATCTCCTCTTTGAAATTATTCTCCGAACGCATTTCGGCAATGGCGATTCTTCTGTACAGAGCATCGACTCTTGCAACAAGTTCGGTCGGACTGAACGGCTTTGTCACATAGTCATCTGCACCGTTCATAAGAGCCGACACCTTATCCATTTCCTGTGTTTTCGCAGAAAGCATGATTATACCGAGACCGCTGTTTTTCTTTCGCAGCTCCTTGCACACCTGAAGACCATCCTTTTCGGGCATCATCACATCAAGTATTACAATATCAAAATCTCCGTTTGCATTATCATATTTTTCAACGGCAACAGCACCGTTTTCAGCTTCCGTTACATTATAGCCTGCTCTTTCAAGATTTATAACGACAAAATCTCTTATTGCTGTTTCATCTTCTGCTACCAAGATATTCTTCATAATTTATATCTCCTTTATATTCAAGAATTTTTATATATTTTCCATGCTTCCTTCGCCCATTCCCTGTCTATTTTTATAAAACCGGACTGTTTGTCGAAGCCTTCAAAATACTCTTTAACAATACCAACAGAACGATTGTATACCTCAAGACGTGTTGTCTGGATATACGGGCGATTTTCATTTCCGACAAAAAAATGAAAGCTTATAGTATTTTCACTTTTATCCATATCGAGAAAATATCCCGACATGACCTTTTTATTGGCACTCTTTTCGACGATCCTCTCAACGGCATATTTGGCAAGCTCCACTGCCATATCATCCGCACCTGCATCGAGTATGGCTATCTTTTCTCTAAATTCATTGACATCAGATACAAGACGCTTTTTGATATGAGACAGCTCCGAAAATTCTTTTTCGAGCTTTTCATCAGCAATTATCTTTCTCTTTGCATCGGGTATGTAATATACCATGAACCTTTTTTCCATGTCATTGTACAGCAAAGGGTGCAGCAGCTTACTCTGAAAGCCGCATTTCGGACATTGCCATTCAAAGAACTTATCCCCGAATATTATTTTTTTCATATCGGGAAAGCTCTTGTTATTCATACTGCATATCAGTTCAGCCTCGGACTTTTCGGAGCATTTCGGACATATTATCATCTTATTTATCTTTTCAGACATAAAATTCACCTGCAAATTTTTTGATATAATTATAACACATAAATATCGTTTTGTCACATATATTTTACAGATTTTTCTGCAACAAAAAAATTCTCTCCGTCGGAAAAGCCTCAACGGAGAGAATCATATACGATTATTGAGTTACGGTAACAGTAAAATATTTTTTGGAAACAGTTCCGATACTGTCCTTTGCCTTGACGCAAACATCATATTTTACCGCAGCAGGAGGAGTTATCTTTACACTTGTATTAGTCTTGAAATCCTGTACAGTTGTCCATGTCGATGAACTTGCTTTTTTATAAAACACTGCATAGGTATATCCGCCCGAGCCGTTTTTCGCAGAAGCCTTCACCGTCACAGAGCTTTTCAGCTTTATGGAGGTCGCAGAGATGGTGGAGGTGTTTTCAACAGACGGCTTGACTGTGAGCTTTGCATAAGCCTTTGAAATACCGCCGATGCTGTCCTTCACCTTGACACATACATCATATGTACCGTCACTTACAGGTGTCCATGTGACCTTTGCATTTGATTTGAAATCCTGCTTTGTCACCCATTTTGAATCAGTCGATTTCTTTACATAGACAGCATATGTATAACCGCCGCTGCCGCCTGAAGCTGATGCAGTGACAGTATTGGACTGACCTTTTATGATTGTTGTCGGTGAAAGCGATACTTTTGCAGTAACAGACGGCTTTACGGTTATATTCAGATAAACCTTTGCAATGCCGCCTATACTGTCCTTTGCCTTTACGCACACTTCGTATGTACCGTCATAAGCAGGCTTCAGAGCAAGCTTCTTGTTTGAATTGAAATCCTGTTGAGTTACCCATTTTTCAGTTCCCGACTTCCTCATCAGAACAGAGTATGTATAACCGCCGCTGCCGTTTGAAGCAGTCGCTGTAACAGTCGTTGTCTGTCCCTTGATTATAGTGGAAGCCGAAAGAGAGGCTTTTACCGAAACAGCAGCCGTTACCTTGAAGGTAGAATAAGCTTTTTGAACAGTGCCGCTGCTGTCCTTCACCTTGGCACATACATCATAAGTTCCCACGGCTGTCGGTTTCATTTCAACTTTTGTATTGGTTGAGAATTTTTGTTTCTCTATCCAGTTTTCGGAAGCGGAATTTTTGTAATAAAAAGCGTATGTATATCCGCCTGTTCCGCCTGTTGCACTGACAGATGCAGTATTTGTCTGACCGCTTATGATGGATGACTTGCCGAGAGTGAGTTTCGGCACTATCGGAGTGGAAACAGTGAGATTCTTGGTAACTTCTACGACCTGTGAAAGACCGTCCTTGACACATATACTGACTTCATAAGTACCGGTTGATGATATTGCGAGGCTCACGGAAGCATTTGAATTATAATTCTGCTTTACCGTCCATGAAGTTGCACCCGATTTTCTGTACCTGACGAGATATGTATAGCTTCCCGCACCGCCGCTTGCGGCACATTTCACGGTAACCGCCTCATTTTTTGCGACAGACGAAGACGAAAGACTTGAAGTATTGGAAAGTTTGGGATTTACCGAAAATTCAAGATATTTAAGACCTATTGCCCCTGTGCTGTCCTTTACTCTTACACAGACCTCAAAATTACCTGATTTCACGGGAGTGATATTTATTTTTGCATTTGAAGAATAATCCTGAACTGTTGACCATGAAGAAGTACCCTTTGTATGATACCATACTGCATAGGTACAGATATTTTTGCTGTTTGAAGCAGCATTCACGGTAACAGTCTGACCGAGATTTATCTTTGATGCCGATAAGGTCGAGTTGTTTGTAAATGCCTGTGTACAGGACACTGCAAAGGTCTTGCTCAAAACCTTTCCCGTAGAGTCCTTTACTCTTATTCTGACAGTATAGCTTCCGTCAGCTTTCGGAGAAAATGCAACAGAATTTGTTGTGCTGTATGCTTTCAAAGCTGTCCATGAGGCATCAGTCGAAATCTTATAATCATAGGAATACTGATATGAACCCGAACCGCCCGTTGCCGCACCCTTCAGAGTGACTGATTTTCCGAGATACAGCGAGGATGCACTTACAGATGAAGTATTTTTCAGAGCTGTACCTGTGACATTAAAGGTCTTGTAGACCTCTCCGCTCTGACCTGATAAGCTCTTGTATTTCACCATGACGGAATATTCGCCCGGATTCTGCGGAACATAGTTGTAATATGAAACGCTCGAAAAATCCTGCAAAGTTGTCCATGAGGTGCTTGACGGCAGTTTGACCATAAAAGCATAGGTCGGTGAAGAACCGCCCTCTTGAGTTACCGACATGACCACCTTTTCACCCAACGCATATGAATCCTTTGACAGTGACAACTGACACGTCATCTTTGCTTCAGCCTGAACTGATGCAGTCTGTGAAGCCTTTCTGCCTGCACCGTCAACTGCCGTAACCCTTACATTGTAGGACTTGGCTTCTGCGGGCTTGAACTGACAGGTATTGCTTGTTGTCGAGGATATAGTCTTCCAACTTGAAGATCCTGATTCCGCATATTCATATGTATACGTTACAGATCCCACAGCACCTGATACACTTGCCGTTATGGTCGTGGAAGAACCAAGAATGACTCTTGAGGAATCAACCTTTGCAGAAACCGAAAATACACTTGATGTATTGAGTACGATATTGAAATTGATCTTCTTCTGATAGCTCACGAATCTGCCGAGACCGTTTACAACAGCTGTAGCTGTTCCTATCTGGACATTGTTCTGATACTCAACTGTATAATCGGTATTCAGCACCAGATTATTTCCGTAGGAATCCACACCCGATACAGCAGGCATGATAGCCTTTCCTGTGTAATATTGATCGGGTATTGAAGCAAACGAACAGCTATCAAGGCTTACCGCTGTCGAACACAGCGTTGCCGATGCCGAGACCTCGGGAGCATCCTTTACAGAAACTGTGATAAGGCTCTCACCCGGATAGATCGCCGTGACGCTATCATAATTAAAAGTGAAACATTTTGGATTTGCGATCTTCACATTCATATTATCCGCTGTCAGATATACACTTGCAGAGGGATACATCGAATTTTGCACACAGAGACCGACCTTTTTAGTCGATCCGCATACTATCAGTGCATTATTTGTAAAGCTCGTAGTGACATTTGAAAGAACCGACGGCAAAACAGATATTGGTTTGTCCATCTTTTCGGTGGATTTGTCAAAGATACTCGAATCAAATCCGCTTGATGAATTGTACGAAAGCAACACGCACACATACTTGTATCCGTTTACCTTTACAACACCAACACCCACAGACTGATAAATGTCGGACAGCAGTATATCAAGACTGTCCTCATCGGATTTCCACTGATACAAAAGAGAAGAATTGCTCAAGACATTATATCCGATAAGCTGTGAACAGTTGCCGATATACTGCGAACCGTTCGGACGCACTACCGAGGCATACACCGAAAGCTCAACGGCTCTCGTAAAAGCATCATTCATAAGATTCTGATCCATTGTGAGAGTTGAACAGCTCATCTCCTTGCGGTAGTTATTTATCAGATCAAAAATACTTTTTGTATCCTTGTAGTTGTAGGAAACATCGGCAACCGTAACGGATACAACACTTGCTGCTTGTGCATTTATAGGACTCTGCCCCAATGCAAATACAGACAGCATCATAACCAGTGCCAAAGAAATGCTTATGATCCTGTTTTTAAATTTAGATACCATATTACATCACGCTGC
>CACXGJ010000016.1 GCA_902767125.1 uncultured Ruminococcus sp.
AGTGCCTTTTGGATTCCTCATATCTTGATACAATCGTTATGAATTGGCTTTGTTCATAAATTGTTTACTCATTCAAAAACCCTGTGTAAAGAAGTTCTTTGACTTGACAGTAACACAGGCTCTTGCAATCAATTCCACCATATCTGCAACAAGTATCGCAAAAGGTGAGACAGTGACCGTAAACTGTGCTGCAACAGGCGGTTCAGGCGGATATACCTATGCAGTATACTATAAGAAGACCGCTGATACAAAGTGGACAACAAAACAGAATTTCACAGAAAATACTCAAGTAGTTGTCAAGCCTGCAAGTGCTACAACATATGATGTATGCGTAAAAGTAAAAGACTCTGACGGCACAGTTGCAAAACAGTATTTCACAGTTGAAGTCAAATAATTATACGGCATAATCTTTAAAAAATAATAATGAACGCCTGCAAGGATGTAAATGTCCTTACAGGCGTTCTTGTTTTAAATATTATTGCAAAGTTGATTTTTGTCTGTCAAATGCTGATTGTTAATTTTTAAGGCTTTGCATAGGGGCAGGGATTCTTCCGCCACGTGAGATGAATTTTGCGGGAGATTTCGGATTGATGTCCATGATAGGACCATTGCCGAGGAGTCCGCCAAAGTTGAGTTCTTCACCTGCATTCTTGCCTATGGCGGGAATAAGGCGTACAGCGGTGGTCTTGGAATTTACCATACCGATAGCGGCTTCATCGGCGATGATGCCTGAAATTATCTCTGCACTTGTATCTCCGGGGATGGCTATCATGTCAAGACCTACCGAGCATACAGCGGTCATAGCTTCGAGCTTTGTCAGGGAGAGGGCTTTTGAACGGGCGGCTTCTATCATTCCTGCATCCTCGGTAACGGGGATGAATGCACCCGAAAGACCGCCGACATGGGATGATGCCATTACACCGCCTTTTTTGACGGCATCATTCAGCAGTGCAAGACAAGCTGTTGTGCCGTGAGCCCCGCACTGTTCAAGTCCCATTTCCTCAAGTATGTATGCGACTGAATCGCCGATGGCAGGAGTCGGTGCAAGTGACAGGTCAACTATACCGAAGGGGACACTCAATCTTCTTGAGGCTTCCTTTGCAACGAGCTGTCCCATGCGGGTTATTTTGAAGGCGGTTTTTTTAACGATGTCAGCGACCTCGGTTATATTGCAGTCACCTGCCTTTGCAAGAGCTGCTCTTACCACACCGGGACCTGATACACCCACGTTTATGACACAATCAGGCTCACCTACACCGTGAAAAGCACCTGCCATGAACGGATTATCTTCGGGAGCGTTGCAGAATACAACAAGTTTGGCTGCACCGATACAGTCCCTGTCGGCAGTAAGCTCTGCTGCCTGACGGATGATCTTACCCATTTTTGCAACAGCATCCATATTTATACCTGCTTTTGTGCTGCCTATATTTACAGAGGAGCATACCTTTTCCGTTATGGAGAGGGCTTCGGGGATGCTTTCGATAAGTGCATAGTCACCCTGGGCAAATCCTTTATGAACGAGTGCGGAATATCCTCCGACAAAGTTTACACCGACTGTATCGGCAGCCATGTCAAGAGCCTTTGCAAATTTAACGGGACTCATTGTCGGGCAGGCAGCCGCAAGCATTGCAATGGGAGTAACGGAAATTCTCTTGTGGATGATGGGAATACCGTATTCCTTGCTTATATCCTCACCTGTTCTGACAAGCTTTTCGGCATAGCGGCATATTTTGTCATAGACCTTTTTGCAGGCGATGTCGATATTGTCATCAATGCAGTCCAACAGGGAGATACCCATTGTGATCGTCCTTACATCAAGGTTTTCGTTGTCTATCATATTGATAGTTTCAAGTATATCATGTGAATTTATCATCAAAAAAACATCCTTTCCGCATAATCAATTATTAATTATATCTTGTGCATTGCGTTGAAGATGTCCTCGTGCATGACATGAACCTTGACACCCATTTGTTCACCCTTTTCGGTGAGAGTATCAACAAGATGTGCGAAGGGGACGGTGCAGTTTGTGATATCAACGAACATTATCATGGCAAACATACCCTGAAGTACAGACTGTGTTACCTCAAGGATATTTACATCTACATTTGCACATTCATTCGATACTTTTGCAAGGATACCTACATTGTCCTTTCCGAGAACGGTTATAACAGCGTTCATATATAAAACATTCCTTTCAGAAAATAATATTTACAAGGAATATTTTATACTATATCTGCAATTTTAGCAAGAGTATTTTTCATTTATGATAATTTCTTACGGAAAAAAGCAGTAAAATTCTGTCAGAATTGATGTTTAAAAATAAAAAAGTATATGTTATAATTCTTTGAGGGAAAAGGCATAATTAAAAAAAGGAAGTGTGCTTATGAAATATAAATTTATATCGGACAGCCATGTACACAGTGAAAATTCATTTGACGGAAATGACAGTGTGATAATGATGTGTGAAAGGGCGGCAAATCTCGGACTGTATTCCATCGCCATAACAGACCACTGCGAGTGCAATGAGTATTACGGCAATGCCGAAAATACAGATTACAGAAAATGTGCCGAAAACTCGATAAAGGATACATCAAAGGCAAGAGCCATGTATATGGACAGGGTGAATGTATATACCGGAATAGAGCTTGGTCAGCCTCATCAGAATATAAAAGCGGCAGAAGAAGCTCTGTCACTTGCAGAATATGATTTTGTACTCGGTTCACTGCATAATCTTAAGAATGAAAGGGATTTTTATTTTCTTGAATATACTCCCCAAAATGCCCCGATACTTCTCGACAGATATTTTTCCGAGCTTACGGAGCTTGCTGAAATGAACTGCTTCGACTCGCTTGCACACATGACCTATCCTATGAGATATATTTCAGCTTATCCGAATATAACCGCCAATATAAATTATTTCAAAAATGAGCTTGACAAGGTGCTTTCGATTCTTGTAAAAAATGATAAGGCACTTGAGATAAATACATCAGGTCTGCGTCAGAAAATAGGAAAGACCTTGCCTGATGAGGATGTTATAAAGCGTTTCAGGGAGCTTGGCGGAAAATATGTTACAATAGGCTCCGATGCACACCGCTGGGGAGATGTCGGTTCGGGCATCGAGGAAGGTTTACAGCTTTTGCTAAAGTGCGGCTTTACCCATTTCACTGTCTATGAAAAGCGTGAGCCAAGACTGCTTCCGATACTGTAAAAGAATTTTTTGAAAGATAATAATTTATTCCACTCCATTTTTATCATAATCTTGTAAAAAATATACAAAAAACATATGGAAATTTGTGGTTATATGTAGCTTTAATATTAAAGGCAAGTATGATATAATAAGACGTATGATTTGATTTTTCGGGGGATCGTATGTGCAGATTCAAGGCAGCAATTTTTGATGCGGATGGGACTATCATAGATTCTATGTATGTCTGGGAAAAGGTCGACAGGGATTTTCTGACGGAACATGGTATAGCCGTTACTCAAGAATACAGTGATGCTGTGCGTGGGATGTTTTTCAGGACTGCTGCGGAGTATACAAAGGATAAATACGGTCTTGATGAAAGTGTCGAGGATATCATGCAGGCATGGCTCGGTATGGCAAGACGGGAATATGAATTTAATGTGAGATCAAAGCCGTTTGTGAAGGAATACCTTGAGTATCTCAAGCAAAAAAATATAAGGATAGGTCTTGCAACATCTTCCGATCCGTATCTTCTTGAACCTGTACTCAAAAATAACGGACTGCATGAATATTTTGATACAGTGTGCTATACGAGTGAGGTCGGAAAAAATAAGAGCTTTCCCGATGTCTATATAAGAACGGCAGAAAAACTGTGTGTTGCTCCCGAAGCGTGCATTGTGTTCGAGGATATACCCGAAGGCATAGAGGGTGCCGACAAGGCAGGAATGTATACGGTGGCAGTCTATGACAGGGCATCCGAAAAAGACCTTGATCATCTTAAAAGAAAAGCTGACAAATATATTTTTGATTTTTCGGAAATGTTGGGGGAAAAGTTTAATGGACAGGAATAAGTTGCTTTACTTCATAGTGGGTGCAGCCCTTATCGTATTCGGGTATGCGACACGTGTTATGCAGGTGGAAAATTATTATCGAAGCAGTACGATACTTATAACAATGGGATTGTTTTTTATATTTGCCCTTATGTTCAAAAAGGCTAATGCAGGAGTGCTTATACTGATAGACCTTCTTGTATGCGGAGGACTTCATCTTGTGAGGCTGACAAATATCCCCTGGTATAATATACTGTATGACAGTAAGATCGGGGAAGTGATCTTGGGAGGACCTTTTCAGTATATGGTGCTGGTATATGTGCTGTGCGGAACATTTTTGGGATTATTGTTTGAGATGATAATGAGACAGTACAATAAGATAGGTTTTGTTGATTGATGTGATCGGGCAGTGAAGACTGTCCGATTTTTTTGTAAGTGTATTGCGTATATCGGCAGATATATGTTATAATAATACACGAAATTTTTGAAGGGAATGATAAAAACGAGGCTTATTTCATGGAATGTCAACGGACTTCGTGCCTGTATGCAGAAAGGTTTCATTGAATTTGCGGAAAATCAGAAAGCGGATTTCATATGTATACAGGAAACGAAAATGCAGGAACATCAGGCGGAAGTTCCACTTGACGGCTATAAAAAATTTTTTAACAGTGCCGAAAAAAAAGGCTATTCGGGAACGGCGGTTTTTACGAAATGTCAGCCGCTGTCGGTCGTAAATGACGGCATGAATATTGAAGCACACTCGCATGAGGGAAGAATGATAACTCTTGATATGGGTGATTTTTATCTTGTGAATGTGTATACTCCCAATTCAAAGGACGGTCTTTTGAGGATAGATTACCGTATGCAGTGGGAAGACGACCTGAAAGAATATCTCATAAAGCTTGACAGTGAAAAACCTGTTATTTACTGTGGTGACCTGAATGTTGCACATAATGAGATAGATTTAAAAAATCCGAAGTCAAACAGGAATAATCCGGGATTTTCCGACAGGGAAAGGGAAAAGATAAATGATCTGCTGAATTTGGGCTTTGTCGATACATTTCGTTATCTTTATCCTGATGTCACGGAAAAATACAGCTGGTGGTCATACAGGTTCAATGCAAGAAAGAATAATTCGGGCTGGCGTATAGACTATTTCATCGTTTCCGACAGGATAAAGGATAAGATTATACAAGCCGATATACTGACAGAGGTCTATGGCAGTGACCATTGTCCTGTCGTATTGGAAATAGATATTTGAGAGGTGAATTTTTACATGATAGAAGTAGAGAATATTACAAAGCATTACGGAAAGCATACTGCCCTTGAGAACATCAGCTTTAGGCTTGATGAGGGGGATATCCTCGGATTTCTCGGTCCCAACGGTGCAGGAAAATCCACGACCATGAATATCATAACGGGATATATATCAAGTGATTCGGGAACAGTCAGGATAAACGGACATGATATACTTGAAGAACCGTCCGAGGCTAAAAAAAATATCGGCTATCTGCCCGAAATACCGCCGCTTTATAATGAAATGACCGTTTGGAAATATCTTGAATTTATGTTTGAATTGAAGAAGGTCAAAAAGCCCATGAAGGAGCATATCAAAGAAATATGCGAAATGGTGAAGATAGATGATGTTTCACAGAGAATAATAAAGCATCTTTCAAAGGGCTATCGTCAAAGAGTCGGCATAGCACAGGCACTGTTGGGTTATCCGCCTGTTCTGATACTCGATGAACCTACCGTAGGACTTGATCCCGCACAGATAATCGAAATAAGAAGGCTGATAAGAGAACTCGGCAAAAAGCATTCCATCATACTTTCATCTCATGTGCTTTCGGAGGTACAGGCGGTCTGTGACAGGATAGTCGTGATCAATGACGGAAAAATAGTCGCTGACGGCAAGACCGACAGCCTTACACTGTCAGGAAGTGAAACAAGAAAAATAAGACTTGTTGCCGAGGGCAGAGAACAAAATCTTTATTCGGTGCTGAAAAGTGTTGACCGTGTGACAGATGTAATAAGATCGGGAGAGACCGAGAAGGGCTGTTATGAATTTATTGTCGAGAGTACGGCAGATGTCAGGAGAGCCGTTTCAAAGGCAGTTTCCCGTGCAGACGGCATAATACTTCTGATGCAGCCCGAAGCACGTTCACTTGAGGAAACATTCCTGAATATCATTTCGGGAAAGGTTGAATGAAAGGAGAGTAAAACATCGTGTTCGCTATATTAAAAAGAGAGCTTTCGGCATATTTCGGCTCACCTGTCGGATATATCGTTACGGCAGCATTTATGTGTTTCAGCGGATTTTTCTTTTATGTACAGTGTCTTAATGCGGGGACTTCAAATATGTATTCTGTATTTCAGAGTATGTTTTTCATAGTATTGTTCGTGATACCGCTTATAACAATGAGACTTTTTTCGGAGGACAGAAAATACAAGACCGATCAGGCACTTCTGACCTCTCCCGTGAGTATCCCCGCAATAGTTGCAGCAAAGTTCCTTTCGGCTCTTGTAATGCTTCTGATATGCCTGTCATCGTATATCATCGAGGGCATAGCACTTTCATTCATAGCCTCACCCGACTGGAGCGTTATATTCGGAAATGTCCTTTCAATGATACTGATGGGTTCTGCATTCATTTCAATAGGCTTATTCATTTCTTCAATGACGGAAAATATAATAATCGCTGCAATAGGCTCATTTGCGGTGAATGTCATAATAAGCCTTATGGATTCGATCTCATCTGCTGTTACAGTGCCGTTTTTCAGGGATGTTCTCGGATCACTTTCCTTTCAGTCAAGGTACAGCAACTTTGCAATAGGCATAGTATCATTTTCGGATGTGGTGTTTTTTATAAGCATTGCATTATTTTTCCTGTTCCTGACCGACAGGGTTATCGAAAAAAGAAGATGGGATTGAAAGGGAGGAGGATATAAATGGAAAAAGCTCCGAAGAAGCCTTTGAGCAGAAAGTCAAAAAAGACTATGGTGTCAGCCGTGATAACAATTCTTGTTGCAGCGGCGGTGATACTTGTAAATTTGATATCGGCAGTCCTTACACAGAAATACAGTGTATTTACCTCCGATATTACCTCGCTCAAGTCATTTGAGCTTACCGAGCAGTCGAAAAATATTGCGAGGAATGTCGATAAAAAGGTCAAGATAACATTCCATTCGGAAAAAAGGGATTATGAGAACAGAGATCCCTATTGCAAGCAGACCTCTGTCATAGCAAATGAAATGGCTAAAATTTCCAACGGAATGATAAGCGTCGAATATATAGATGTCGTAAAGAATCCTGCACTTGCAGGCAGCTATACGGAGGAGGATAATCTTACTGCGAATGATGTAGCTGTTTCATGCGGTGATAAGAGAAAATTGCTGAAGATAAGCGACCTGTTCACATTTGAGCTGTATTCGAGCGAATATCAGTACATCGCATCATCACAGTCAGAGCAGGTCATAGACAATGCCATAGTGACTGTCACAAGTGATGTTGAGACAAAGGTGGCTGTGGTATCGGAAAGCGATTCGGATGACTATGATTATTTTATCAGGACTCTTGAATCAAATAACTATGATGTATCAGAGATATCACTCGAAGATGATGAATTATCGGCTGATATTGATATGGTGGTGATATATCAGCCCGAGAAGGATTTTTCGGTAGATGCCCTTCTGAAATTGGAGGATTTTCTGGCAAACGGTGACGCATACGGCAAAAATCTTTTGTATGTCCCCGATATCAGCGGTGCAGAGCATCCAAATCTAGATAAATTCATAAATATGTTCGGGATAGGTGTATCTGACGGTGTAGCATTTGAATATGATTCATCCGCCCGTTATTATGCAAGTGACTATTATGAATATATCTTCTGTGATTTTGCATCGAATCTGTACAGGGAAAATCTCTCCAAGGACAAGGATATGCCTGTCATGACAGGTGTTTCAAGACCGATATCAATAAAAAACGATCATGTTGAACCTCTTTTGGTATTGTCCGAGAAATCGGGTATATTACCCTATACGGCAGATGAAGACTGGTCGATGGAGGAAGCTGTGACAGGAAATATATGTGTCATGGCACAGTCAAGTGTCGGTGAGGGGGATAATATATCTACCCTTGTTGTGATGGGTTCGGGAGAGATGGTTTCACAGAAATATTTTATAAACGGTCTGGGAAATCAGTATTACATCATGACAATGCTTGCCGAGCTGAATCATCGGAGTGCAAATATAATAAGCCTTCCCGATAAGACGATAACGAGCTTTGATATAAATACGGATGCACATACAAGATTTTGGATAGGCTTTGTGATGTATGCAGTGATACCGCTGATGATACTCGGCTGCGGCTTCACGGTATATCTTGTAAGAAGGAATATGTGACGGGTGATAAAATGACAAAGAACAGGAAAATTATTATCGGTGCAGCTTCGGCAGTGGCTGTTCTCGGAATAGCCCTTGCAGTCGTGCTGGGGCTTCCGTCAGAGAATGATGTTGTTGATGATAGTGATAAGGATATTATTCTTTTTGACAAGTCGGCATTTGATGTATATGATATTACGGTCAGGAATCAGAGCGGAGAGTATCAGCTTTTGGGATACGATTATTCAAAGTATGAAGAAAGTGACACAGAGGATATCACGGTCATCTATACGATGCAGGGATATGAGGATTCTATGCTGTCAAAGCTGATGACGGATAATCTTGTATCTGAATCCAAAACGGTTGCGGCATTGAGAGTAGTTGACAAGTCAGGCAAAAAATATGTTGATTACGGTCTTGATGAGCCGACAGTCGAAGTAAAAGTCGTATACAGTGACCTGTCGGAAAAGGATATGTTTTTCGGAAATGAAGCTCCCGATAAAAGCGGCACCTACTGCCGTATAGACGGAGATAAAAATGTCTATCTCATAAATTCAGGTTCGATAGATATGTTTTTCGTGGATAAGCTGCAAATGTTTGAAAAGCAGCTAACGAGTGAGATAAACGAATCCGAAAAAATAACAGGGGTAAGTATATCGGGAACAGCCTTTGATAAGGATATATATATAAGCCGGGAGAAGAATACAGTCATCAATTCACCGTCATATACAATGACCTCACCTTATCCTGCAGCGTGTGATACAAGTACCGTAACCAATTTCGGAACAGCTTTCTTCGGCATTTCCATATCCGATGTTGCAGCGGCAGGTGTCGGAAGTAAGGAGATTGCAGAATATGGTCTTGACAAGCCTTATATGGATATAAATATCAAAACAAATGAAAACAGGAATATAAATATTTTAATCTCCGAAAAGGACAGCAACGGAAGCTGTTACGTGATGAAATCGGGCGGAACTATTATATATTCTGCCGATGATGATACATTCGGATTTTATGATATAGACTACCGATATTTTCTTGAAAGCTCGATCTATAATCCGAATATGTCGAATGTTGCTTCAATGCGGATATCGTATCAGGATAATGTATATGAATACATATTCGACAAGATAGAATCAATAAACGATCTTCATGAATATACCTATGAAACGACAGTTTATTATGAAGGACAACAGATAGATTATATGAATCTGTCCGATTTTATTTCCAATGTTTCAAATATATACCGTCAGGATGATATCCCTCAAAGCATCGAGGGCTGTAAGGAGATATTCAGGATAGACGCTTTATTTGATGACGGAAGCACCTATGTTCTTGTGCTGTATCAGGACAGCGAAAATAAGGTTATAGCGACAATAAACGGAAATATTGAAAGCTATGTCGATGAAGGATATGTAAATGAAGTTATAAAGCAGACTGCTAAAATACCGACTGATGAAGATGTCGAGGCTTTGGAAAATGAATGAAAAATATCCGCAAAGCATTTTTGGGAACAGCTTTGCGGATATTTTCTTTTACATACGCAAGGAGGTTACTGCATTGTATACATCGGATATCCTGTACCATGTCGGGAAATTTACGATACCTGTCACGGGAAGGTCGAATACCTCCTGAAATGTCCTGACAGCCTGTGCGGTTTTCGGACCGTATATGCCGTCAACGGCGAGCTTGCCTATCAGCGGATAATTGTTTGATATGGTATTGAGCTGACGCTGGATAGTACGGACAGGCTCTCCACGGGAGCCTGTCTGCTGTACTCCGGGGAATGACAGAGGAATGCCTGAAACCTTTTTGGCTTCCTTGAGAACGATATTATATCCGTAATAATTTTTCAGTATCTGTATTGCGGAATATCCCTGTTCGGCTAATTCCTTTGAACCCCACTGACTTAACCAGCCTTCACGGACTACTCTTACACCGTCGCTGTATTGAGTGAAAAGAGGCTGGTTTATATCCGAGCGGGATATATAGAGAGTAAAAATTTCATCAACAATATCGGAAATTTCCTGAAATATGTTTCGTCCGTAGAAAAATGCCTGATCATAGGCTGTCGAGCTTGTTATGGTAAAATCAAAGCCCTTGCTCCTGTACCATTCGGTATAGACACGGCTCATTGTAAATGAAAGTATGGCAAGGATATTTGCCTTGAGAGCCTCACGTGGCCAGCTTGCATATATCTCACTGCTTGCAACATTTTTGATATAATCCTTGAAGGGCAGTGTATAATTCGGAGCTGAACGGTCGGAGGGGACTCCTGCATGAACTACTATGAATTGCGGAACGACAGGCTCCGGCAGGACAACCAGATTGCCTGCAAAGGGAAGTCTTTTGACCTCCGATTCGGGTATCTTGGGCGGAAAATCTCCCCACAGGGTAGGATAAGGGATATCTATATTTTCAAAATTCTGCACGAGTGATACATTCTGTATTGAAGTGGTATCGGGATATATCTGAATGTTCTGTATAAAAGAACTCTGATAGCCCTCGAGTGATACACGCATATTGTATTGGTTGAACGGTCTGGGCTGGTCAAAGCTCATGGAATTTTCTATCGGAGGAGCCGAAAGCATTATAGGAGGGAGCTGTCCCTGTGAGTCGGTGCGTGATTCCTCGATGACCGTATCATTTTCGGGAGATATGATTTCTACTCTTGCATCAGGTGCAGGCTTGCCGATGTTATTGAGAAATACATTCGTTTTTAGAAGTCCGAAGCCTCCGCTTATATTCTCGACCTCTGGCATAAAAATATTCTCCTTTCAGGGTGTTGATATATTATAGTTGATGACCGTTTCACGGACGGATGCAAATGTATTGTAAAGATTCAGCCTGCCGTAGCCCCATTTATTATTCGGATAGGTGATATTTTCATCACGGACACATCCGCTTATGAACAGATTTTTTATCAGATCACCGTTTATTGTCGGCATATTGTTCTTTATTATCCCCCATTCCATCAGTAAAGCGGCTGCTCCTGCAGTGACGGCTGCTGCAGCACTTGTTCCTGTCATCGTGCCGTAGCCTGTCGGGAAAATGCCTTTTATATTGACTCCGGGAGCGGCAAAGTCGGGGGATATTTGAGGAACTCTTGTAGGTCCCCATGATGATGATACAGACAGGCTTCCGTCACTTGAATTGTATGCTCCGCAGGTTATTGAACGGACAGCCGTTGCAGGATATACTATCGTATATTCGGGGATGGGCTTGAGAAATTCCACACTGTCGGAGACCTGTCCCGTTATGGGCAGCCATGCCCAGTATTTTCCGTCGATTATATTGTCACCGAAAATCTTTATATCCCATATCCCGGCGGTCGCATTTCTGAATCCGACTATAAGATTATTATTTATATCCTTGAAGTATTTTATATAGACAGTTGTGTCTTCAAAGACTAATTTTTCGGAGTATTCCAAGCCTGATTTGAAAGGAGTACGGGGGATGGTCTCGCCTGTGGGAGATATCACTCCGAGGGATACCTTGTCAAATGCAGGTCCGAATATGACGACGGAGAAGGAAGCTCCCTGTTCGCCCACACGGATACTTATATTTTCGACACTGCCGTTGGATATCTTTCCTTGAGTATGGTGCTTTGCGTTGGATTCGTTCCCGGCAGCCGTTATAAAAGCATAGCCTGCTCTTTGGGATACGAATGAGATATAGTCCTCAAAGAGAGTGTTTCCGTCATGGGCGCTTGAGTTTGATCCCATTCCAATACATATCACAGCAGGCATTTTAAATTCAACAGCCTTGTCGATGATATATTTTATTCCAAGGAGATAGTCGGATGATTCATACAGATTGGGATTATCATAGGAAAGCAGATATCTGTTTATATAATAATCCCTTGCACGTTTCAATTTTACTGCAATGATATTTGCATTCGGAGCAGCTCCGATATATTCTCCGCTGTGATTTCCTGCTGCGACTGATGCGAGAAATGTCCCGTGACCGTCCTCGTCAGTTGATGGAACGATCCTGAATGGTGAGTCGGAATGTATAGCCTCATTGATCTGTTCCTGACTGTAAGTTGAACCGAAATACAGTCCGTCAGACCTTTCACCGTCTATACTCTGATCCCATATGCTCAAAATTTTGCTTGTACCGTCCTCAAACTGAAAGACCTTATCCGTATAGTCAATTCCTGTATCGACTATTCCGATGATAACGCCATAGCCTGTCAGATCAAGAAAAGGCTGGTTCAATACCTGTGATATCCCGCTTGCTTCATTGCTCTGGATATCGAGGGGGGACATTATCTTCGGATAAAAGGAAAGAAAATCACTGCCAAGGTCTACGAGTAATTTTTGGATATACTTTTCATTTGCATATACTACGGCATAGTTGTTTTCAAGCTGTGTGCCGACACGGATATAGGGCTTATCCTGTATATATTCACGGAAGCGTCTTGTGTTTATCACCTGAAAATCGACCGTTGTAGGAAGCTTCACAAATTCTTCAAGCGGCATATCATCTTCATTCACTGTCATGGCTCAAAGCCTCCCCATTTGTATTTTTCCATGTATGAAACGGAATTGTTAAGACACAGTGTACCATAGCCGAATGTGGGATTGGGATATGATATTCCCTGTACTCTGTTTGCTCCGATACGCAGGAATCCTTTTATCCTTTCACCATAGAGGAATGGGGCATTGCCGTTGACAATGCCCCACTGCATCATAAGAGCAGCCGAGCCTGTCACAAAAGGAGCGGCAAAGCTCGTTCCCGTGAAGGCATCATAACCTCCTCCCGAGCGTGCGGAGATTATATTGACGGCAGGAGCGGCAATGTCGGGGATAAGGTCTGTATCGGGCAAGCCGACTCCCGAAAATTCAGCGATACTTCCAAGCCTGTCGTTATATCCCGATACCCGTATTATCTTACGTGCAGTTGACGGCAGTGTCATAGTATTATATATCGCAGGATCGGCAAAATATGTCTTTGCGGTCACTTCCTCAACAGTGGGAAGCCATACATCAATATTTCCGTCAACGATATTTGTCGGTATGATTCGGAGCTTCCATATACCTGAACGAACAGTGCCTGTCGGACTTTCGATATTGAAATATATCTCCTGATCAACGGAATATCTGCTGGGCTGACCGTATATGACGGTCAGGACAGTATTGTCCATTCTCACAGTCTTTATCCTGCTCTCAAGGTTTATGACACCCGAACTCATGCCGTTTGGAAATATCAGCTCAACGGCAAAGCTGTCGGCAAAATTCTTCCAAAGGGAAAGATAAAATCTTTCAATCCCCGAAGCAGTAAAAAATTCAATTTCCATTGTTTTATTTGATTTGAGGATGTCATGGAAATGGTGTCCCGAGCCGCCTTCATTACCTGTGGGAACGACAATGACATTTTTCCATTCAGCCGTCATTGAAGAAATGTATTCCTCGAAAAGAGAATTACCCTTGTGCGAGCCGCTGTTCATCCCGAAGCTCATGTTGAGTGCAACAGGCTTTTTCAAAAGTCCTGCCTTTGAGATGATATATTTTATTGCCCGCATTATTTCCGTACTTTGAGCGAAAAAATCATTGCCTTTTCTGCCAACCTTGACGATGATCAGATCAGCCCCGAATGCAACTCCGATATTTTCACCGCTGCTTGAATTTCCGTTTCCTGCGGCTATTCCTGCGACAGCAGTACCGTGACCGTTAAAGTCATTTGACGGGATGATGCTGAAAGGATCATTTGACTGCAAGGCATCATTTATTTGCATTTGTGAATATTCCGTTCCCTCGTTGAAGCCGTCGGGGGGAGAGCCTTCGACAGTCTGATCCCACAGATATAATATTCGTGTAGTGCCGTCATCATTCCTGAAATCAACATGAGTGTAGTCTATCCCGGAATCTATTATTCCGACAATGACACCGTTTCCGTCAAGACCATATCCGTATGGACTTTGTACATTCCTTATGCACGAGGATGTCAGATTAAAGCTCGTTCCAAGAAACAATCTTTTTGGCAGCTCGATATCTTCGATTTCGGAAAATGTATACAGTTCATTTATTTTGCTGTCATCTATCAATACTATGGCATAATTTTGTCCGATGATCTCCGCAGAGGCATTGACCTGCTGCACCGCACTGAATATATCACCATTGTATTTCACGATTATTTCGGTCATTGCCATAACATCTCCCTTTTAAAGTGAGGAATGAGGAGTGAGGAATGAGAAGTGCTGTTCATTCCGTGAAATTATATGTTTTATGAAAATAAAAAATTACTCTATAAAAAAACGAGGAGCAAGAAAATATTATTTCTCACTCCTCACTTCTCACTTCTCACTTATTTTGAGGTTGGCTTTTTGATGAGAGCCATTATCAGACCAAAGAAAATTGCAGCAGCGATTCCTGCCGAACAGGCTGTAAGACCTCCGGTAAATGCACCGAGCCAGCCGTCATTTGCAACACTTTCCTCAATGCCCTTTGCAAGTGAATAGCCGAAGCCCGTCAGCGGAACAGTTGCACCTGCTCCCGCAAAATCGACCAACGGTTCGTATATTCCGAGAGCAGTCAGTATTACTCCCGAAGTGACATATAAAACTAATATTCGTGCAGGAGTGAGCTTTGTTTTGTCAATCAGTATCTGTGCGATCACACACAAAATTCCTCCCGTTAAAAATGCGTAAATGTACTGCATAAAATTTCATCACCCGATATTAGTTTTTACCTTAAGGATATTTTTATTCAGGTATAAGTGATGAAAAATCATATTCAAAAAATAAAAATTTTTTGAATAAAATTTGTATATTTTGCAGCATAACTCCCCAATAGTCGATTTTTTTGGATATATGAATTTAGCAATTTGCAATAATCAAGATGAATGAATGTGTATAAATTCAATAGAAAAAATTTTTTAAAATTTATGTATATATATTGCATTTTTCGTTTTTATAATTTATAATTAATATATCAAGCGGTGAATGATATTGTA
>CACXGJ010000017.1 GCA_902767125.1 uncultured Ruminococcus sp.
GTTTTACAGCGTCGCTGAGGGGATTCGAACCTCCGACCTATCGCTTAGGAGGCGATCGCTCTATCCTGCTGAGCTACAACGACTTATCTGAAGACACTATAATATTTTACAATGTTATTGTTGATTTGTCAAGAGATTTTTTGGTGTATTATTAAAAAAATAGTTTGCTATTTCGACATAAATGTTATATACTTATGATATAAAAAAGTTTTTTTAGGAGGAGTTTTTGGTGTCAAAGGTAGCTATTGCCACCGACAGTAACAGTGGTATTACAAAACATACGGCTAAAAAATTGGGAGTTTATGTTCTTCCGATGACATTTTTTGTAAACGGCAAGCAATATTACGAAGAGGTAGACCTTTCTCAAAAGGATTTTTACAAGCTCATTGCAAATTCAAAGGCAGAAGTCGGAACTTCACAGCCTTCTCCGAATGAACTTTCGGATTTTTGGAGAGGTATCCTGAAGGAGCATGATGAATTGGTCTATATTCCTATGTCATCGGCTTTGAGCAGTTCTTGTACAACTGCCTCAATGATAGCAAGGGATTTTGGAGGGAGAGTCCATGTTGTGAATAATCAGAGAATTTCTGTGACACAGTATCAGTCAGTCAAGGATGCCGCTGAAATGTCTAAAAACGGGCTGTCGGGAAGGCAGATAAAAGAAAAGCTTGAGAATGATAAATTGGAGTCAAGTATCTATATAATGGTGAATGACCTGAAGTATCTCAAAAAAGGCGGACGAGTTACAACGGCAGGGGCATTGATAGCAAGTGTTATGAACCTGAAGCCCGTTTTGCAGATACAGGGAGGAAAGCTTGATGCTTATGCAAAGTGCAGGGGAGTAAAATCAGCAAAGGAGACCTTACTTTCGGCAATGCACAAGGACTTTGACGGACGTTTCAAGGAATATGTCGATAATAAGAAAATGTCACTTTTATATTCTTATTCTGATATGTCCAATGGAGATATTGACCAGTGGCGTAAGGAGATAGAAAAGTCATTTCCCGGATTCAAGGTAAACGGTCAGCCGCTTTCATTGAGTATAGGTTGTCATATAGGTCCCGGTTCGATAGCAATAGCCTGTTCAAAGATAACAGAATAATTTTTTTCATTCGATTATTGCGACAGCATTTCTGACTTCCTTTTCCGTATCGGAATTTTCGAGATATTCATAGGAGTACAGCATAAATCCGTTAGTTTTAATGGCTCGGCTGTACTCTATTTGCTTTTGGAGATTGTCATCACTCAAAAGCCATGTACCGCTGTCGGCATCAGAACCGGCCTTGTACATTCCGAGACCGAAATACAGCTTTATATTTGGATTGGTGACGGTAGCCTTCCATTTATCCGCAAGAGGATCAAACGGAAAAGTGGGATGATTGTTGCTGACATAAAGCTGTGGGCAGATATAATCAATGTATCCGTCCTGCGAACACCATACATTGATATCGGCACCTATCTTTTCATTGTTATCAAAATTGCATTGAGGGGCGATGCCGAATACGACGTTATTTTTGAGGGAGTGTATTTTTGAATAAATGCCCTCTATGAGCATATTTATGTTAGCCTTTCGCCATTCAGGCTGTGATATTGGCAGAAAATCGGCTTTGACGGATTTGGCATATTCCTGATAGCTTGTCTTGTCATAATCGGTATCATCTGACGGATAAAAATAATCATCAAGCTGTACACCGTCAATGTCATAATTTCGGACAATTTCGGTTATGCCGTCAATGATGAGCTTTCTGACTTCGGGATATGCAGGATCATAATAGGTGCTGTTTTGATAGGTAAAGGTGGGATAATTTTTATAAGGGTTGGTGTCGGATAAAGCGGATGGAGTTTGTGCAGTTGATATTCTCAAGGGATTTACCCATGCGTGGACGGAGATATTTTTTTCGTGGAATTTTTTGATGATAATATCCAAAGGATCGAAGTCAGGAGCAATGCCCTGATTTCCCATAAGAATATGAGAGTATGGGAATATCTTTGAGGGATAGATGGAATCGCTGAAGGGACGGACTTGTATGATTGCGGTGTTTATTTTGTATTTGATACATCTTTCGACCATGATGTTGATTTTGTTTTCAAAGCCGTTTTGAGACCTTTCGTCAGGTGAGAGTGTCAGTGACATATAGGGAATCCATATACCGTGCATTTCGGTTTGAGGGCTTTGGGTAACGGCTTCCGAAATTTCGTTTGGCTTCGGAGAGGCTTCGGAGATTTTTGTGGTATCGGTATGAACAGTCTGTTTGTTTTGAGTGAAATAAATAAATGATATGCTTATGAGCAGGAATATAACGGAAAAAAATAAGGGTGAAAAAACTTTTCTCTTTTTCATGCAAACACAACCTTGATTTTATTTATATATAAATATATAATAATATTATGGAATTAATGACAGGAGACAAAAAGAAATTGGAATGGTATCATATTTTGATAATTATATATGCAGTTGTAATGAATATAGCGGCAGCAGTTGTGACAGTGAAGGATAAAGAATGTGCAAAGAAAAAACGCTGGAGAATATCGGAAAAAAATCTTCTGATACTTGCAGCGTTGAGTGGGTGTATTACAATGTATATCACGATGAAGATGATACATCATAAAACAAAGCATAATCTTTTTATGGTAGGGATACCGATAATATTCATATGCGAGGTGTTGGCAGGTTTAGGGATATATGCTTTTATGACAATGCCGTCAGCATAAAAATACCTTTAGATTATCAATATGCTTTTGTTCCTTTGAGATGAAGCCGTTTGCATAGTCGATAGTTTTCTTGTCGGCGTTGGGACAGGCACCGATATGCTTTGTAAGGTCGATGATGCCTTTTGTAGTGCCTGTTATCATAATTTCGGCGATGTGGTCGGAGCTTGTGTCATTTATCGTATGGAGCTGTATGGAACTCCACATACCTGTTTTTTGGAGAAGTCCGATATCCTTTGGGACAACACCGTTTTGGAGGAGAGCCTGTTCGGTGTCGGAAGCGGCCTTACAGTAATCGCCGTACTGCTCTGTAAGTTCTTCCTTGAGAGCCTCGTGTTCGACCTTTGGCAGGACTGTTTCAACAGCCTCTATGCCTGTTTTTGAGAGCTTGTAAATTCCCGAAAGCAATTCGTTTGTTTCATCATTCATAAAAATATTTACCTCACTTTGACTTGTTATAAAATTATTTTTTGATAAAAATATAAATTTATTCATTGAAAGGAAGTTTTTATTGTGACAGAAATTATTGAAAGAACCATGTCAGCCTTGCGTAAAAATAATATGCAGGCATATTACGTTGAAACGAAGGAGGATGTTGTTGAGCTTGTCAAAACGCTGATTTCAAAGGGAGATACTGTAACACATGGAGGTTCTGTGACACTTGGTGAATGCGGTATACCGTCACTTCTCTCAAACGGTGATTATAACTATCTTGACAGGAATGCAAAGGGACTGACAAGAGAGGATATACTTGCCATATATGAGAAGACATTTTCAGCGGATGTATTCTTTACAAGTGCCAATGCTATAACGGAGAATGGATTGTTGTACAATGTAGACGGCAATTCAAACAGAGTTGCAGCAATACTGTATGGACCAAAGAGTGTGATAGTGATAGCAGGCTGTAATAAGATAGTGCCTGATATAAATGCGGCTATGGTAAGATTGAAAACAGTTGCAGCACCGCTGAATACAAAAAGACTTGACTGTAAAACTCCGTGTGCGAAGACAGGAAAGTGTATAGCGGCTGATAATCCGATGCTTGCAGAGGGCTGTAAAAGTCCCGAAAGAATATGCTGTAACTATGTAGTAACTGCTCAACAAAGGCATAAGGATAGGATAAAGGTAATTCTTGTAGGTGAGGATTTGGGATATTGATCGGAGGGATTTGAATGTCAACGCCTCATATAAAGGCTGAAAAGGGAGATTTTGCAAAGACTGTTTTAATGCCCGGTGATCCATTGAGAGCAAAATACATTGCAGAGCATTTTCTTGAGGGAGCAGTTTTGGTGAATGAAGTCAGGGGGATGCTGGGATATACAGGGTATTATGATAATAGGAAAGTGTCGGTCATGGCAAGTGGGATGGGGATGCCGTCAATGGGTATATATTCCTATGAACTGTTTAAATTCTTTGATGTAGATAATATTATAAGGATAGGAACAGCAGGAGCCGTAAGTGAAAGATTGGGCTTGCGGGATATAGTGCTTGCAATGTCATCCTGTACAAATTCAAACTTTGCGGCTCAATACGGGCTGAATGGAACAATTGCCCCCACAGCGAGCTTTGAACTGTTGAAAAGAGCTTATGAACAGGCTGAAAGGCTTGGGAAGAAGGTGTATGTAGGTTCGGTTTATACAACGGACTTGTTTTATGATGATTCGGAGAGACTTGCCGATTGGAGAAAGCTGGGGATACTTGCGACAGAGATGGAGAGTGCGGCACTGTATCTGAATGCGGCACGTTTGGGGAAAAATGCACTTTGTATTTGTACGATATCGGATTGTCCGTTGACAGGAGAAAGCTGTTCATCGGACGAAAGGGAAAGAACTTTCAATGATATGGTTGAAATAGCGTTGTCGATGAGAGAATAACAAATAAGGGGAATTTTTATGGAGAAATCATATCCGTATACGGGGAAGCCTATCAAACCGCCGTTTGCGTTGAATATTGAAGGTAAGACGCTTGTGCAGGGAGAGGATTACCGTATAGAGATACTTGATAATATAGATGTGGGGACAGCCCATGTTTATATAACAGGTATTGGTGAGTATACCGGAAAATATGAATATACCTTTGAGATAGAGCCGATTCAGGCAAGGACACTTTCATTTTTTGCGGACAGTAATGTATTCCAGTATGACGGCGAGCCGAAAAGTATGAATATAGTGGTAAAATTCGGTGAAATGGCACTTGAGGAGGGCAAGGATTATGACATTGAGTATGAAAATAATATTGCTCCGGGAAAAGCATCTGCATTGCTGACATTCAAGGGAAATTTCATCGGAGTCATGTCAATACCGTTTATGATAAAGAATACACTGCCTGAATTGGTGAATACATCGGAGGTCTCGAGCAGTGAGATAAATTTCGGTGAAACGGTCACACTAAATTCATCAGCGTCGGGCGGTTCGGGAAAGTATCTGTATGCAGTGGTATATAAAAAGACGGCGGATAAAAAATGGACATGGGTACAGACCTTGAGTGAGGAAACATCTGTTGATATAAAGCCGGCAAGGAGAGCCGAATATATTATATGCTCAAAGGTCAAGGATGAAACAGGAAATGTTGTGAAGAAGTTCTTTAAAGTGAATGTAAAATGAGAAGAAAAAAATTACGGTATCAGCGGTGAAATGAATGCTGTTACCGTAATTTTTGGTTTTATTGGATAATGGTGTGTGTAAGCTCTGACTTTTCGACAGATTCAAAGATACGTCTGCAATTTTTGTTGTCCTTGTGGACGAAGAAGCTCTCGCATCGCAGCTTGTATTCTTGTAATTGAGGGAAATCAAGAGGAATGTTTTTTATAAGATGATCTATCAAAGAATCATGCTCTGTAAAGATTTCTCCGAGAGAGCTGTTTTGAAGATCATAAATTTTAGATTCGGACTGTATAGGGAGATTTTTTGGAAGATAATATATAACGGGCTTGTCAAGATAAGCCATCTTATATATAAGTTCGGAGTAGTCGGTGATGATGACAGAGGCCTTTCCAATGAGAAGGGCAATATTTTTCTCGGTGTATGAATAGAAGGAAATGTTGTCATTGGAATCAAATGAGTGCATATATTTTTCTATTGTGGGCGGCATGAGTACAGCAAGTCTGAATTTATTTTGTGAAAGTGAAGCATTTAATTTTTGGTCTGTAAGGATTGAATTGTAGGTTTTGAAGAATTTGCTTTCGGAGAAAGGATGGAAATTGGAGTTGTTAAAAGCAGAGAATGATTTTCTGTTTCCGGGGGCGAGGAGTATAAGCTTTTCCATTTCATTGAAAGTGGAATCAAGAGTGGGATAGCCCGTTGTTTCGATCATATCATCGGTATAGCCGTATTGTTTTTGGAGGAGATTTTGTTTTTCGATGTTTGACGCACAGAAATATTTTGATATATTATCCTGAAGACGATTATCGAATTGAGGTGTATTTGAGGTCATAAAGAAATTTTTCACGGAGAATATTTTAGCATTGAAATAGTCCCGTAAAAATAGCCTGTCATTTTCCGAAAATCCCAAAGAGTTGTATACATTGCAGTCGGAGGCGAATATGATATCGGCAGAAAGGATGATAGATTTAGCCTTTTTTGAATGTGTTTCGATCACATTTTCATAGCCTGATCCTGTAAGGAAGCTGTATTCGGGGGAATTTCTGTCAGCTATGAAAAAAGGGATAAAGCGTTTGTCCTTGTTGGATTTGGAGAAGTAGCGGAAAAGCAGGTTACCGTTTGAATTAATCCCGAAATCATCGTAAAATACAAAGTATTTTATATTATTTTTTTCCTTTGATATGTGTCGGATATTTTTTCTTAACTGACGGTAATGGAAGGTTTCGGTGAATGAAAGGATATTGCCTGCTTCGGACATGAATCTGTTTTCATTGAGTGTCAAGAGGCTTTCGGTAGCACGGCGTATTATAAGGGAGCGAGTTTTCTCGTCATATGAAAGGACTCTGTCGGAGAAACGCCAAAAGCTGTTTTTGATACCCGAAAGTCTTGAAAAGATATTGTTGAATCTCATATCAAGTCTGACAGAAAGTTTCTGACAGGTCAGTATAATACAAACAGTATCTATTTGTTTTCCGAAGCTTACGGGGACAGAAAATCCAAAGGAGAATTTTTTGATAAATTCGTTGTCAAAAAAGGTTTTTGAGTTATATATTTGGGAGGCTTGGATAGGTGTCTTGGTTTGATTTATGAGGGCATACAGAGAAAGATCGTTATCGAGATATGAAGCATTCTGAAGGAAGGCATCAATGTAAAGAAGACCGTCTTTAAAATTTATAGCTGATATTTCGGCAAAAATATTTTTAGATGAATTGATATAAGCCTGATTTATGCTGAAAGCAAGCTCACCGTTGAGAGTATGTTCAGTGAAAGTGTTATATGCGGATAAATATTTTTTTTCTATTGTATCTTTGAATAGAGCGATATCGGTATCGGGCAGCATATTTTGATTATCATATTTTAATTTTACAAGGCTGAAAGGAAATTCCGTATCGAGTCCGGCAAGTGAGCATAGACGCTGATTGAGGATGATGCAGTCATCAATTGACATGAGAGCCTGCCTGACGGAGGCAAAAAAATCCTTTATGGAATTTTTGTCGAGAATGTCTTTGAAATTATTATCCTGATTGAGAGAGAATTTAATATTAATGAGATATGTCATTGCTGATTTTATGAAAACTGATTCAGGGAAAGCTTTGAGCATGGGGATAATGAAATCGTTGACCGAATGGGTATAGAAAAGTCTGCTGTATTGAGGCTGATAATATGCAGTGTCATGCTCATAGGGATAGAGAGATGTATAACTGCAATTTTCGGTGAATAAGAATGAATAGGTTTGAAGCAGAGCTTGCAGGATAAATTTATCTTCTGCATGGAATTTGAGCTTTGTATCGAAATCTATATTGTCACATACGGATTTGCTGAAGAAATAGCATCCGAGCATGAGAATGAAATTATCGGGAGTATCCTTGAGGGAGACCATACCTGAAACGAGGTCATTGATATAGGGAATGGAATTGGTGAAAGGCTTTATCAGGGCGATGTCAATATCAATTTCATTGTCATTGAGGATATCATATAAAACAGACAGAGCCTTTTTTGAATACTCACTGTAATTGTCAATGAAGGAGATATATTTTCCCGTGCAGACGGGATAAGAATCGTTGTATGAAGAAGCAGTTTTTTTCCCTGAAGTGTCAACGAAAAAGATGTTGTCCGGAAATTTCTCGCTGTATCCGGAGCATAAGGAAATACTTGTTTCACTGCACACAGAATCTATCAGAATGAGCTGAACATTTTCCAGAAAGAATTTTTCATCCGATATTATCGAAGAAATTGTTTCATTGATATGGTAATTATCCTTTATAAGTAAATTTATACTGAAAAAATATTGTTTTGGCATAAAGAGCCTCCTGTGATTGATTATAAAAATTATAGTATAAATATTAAAAAAAGTCAATTTTTTACGGGGGCATTTATGGGACAGAGTGATGAAATATATAATAAATTTGTCAACAAAGATAAGAAAAAATCATATGCTGCACAAAAAGAAAAAATGAATAAAAAATCTATTGACTTATTCAAAAAGATGATTTATAATTTTTTCAACGACAGCAAAGGTGCTGTGGGTTGGAGAAGCTCACAGTGCCTTTTTGACATTTTGACGACAAATTTTGAAGAATGGGGAGTTACAGACTATGCCGAATGTACCTGAAATTTTCGGATGCAGAGTATTCAATGATGCCACAATGAAAGAACGTTTGCCCAAAGGGACTTACAAGGCACTCAAAAAGACGATAGAGGACGGAAAATCCCTCGATCTTTCGGTAGCGAATGTAGTGGCACATTCAATGAAGGAATGGGCAATAGAGAACGGTGCAACGCACTTCACACATTGGTTTCAGCCGATGACCGGTATTACAGCCGAAAAGCATGACAGCTTCATATCACCGACACCTGACGGAAAGGTGATCATGGAGTTTTCGGGTAAGGAGCTTATAAAGGGTGAGCCTGATGCCTCAAGCTTTCCGTCAGGCGGGATACGTGCGACCTTTGAGGCAAGAGGATATACAGCATGGGATCCATCATCATACGCTTTCATAAAAGATGGTTCACTGTGCATACCGACAGCATTTTGCTCATATACGGGAGAAATTCTCGACAAAAAGACACCCCTTTTGCGTTCAATGGAAGTACTCAATACACAGGCATTGAGAATATTGAGAGTATTCGGAGATGAAACGACAAAGCGTGTTGATACGACAGTCGGACCTGAACAGGAATATTTTCTTGTAGATAAAAAGGTCTTTGACAAAAGAAAAGACCTGATATATTGCGGAAGGACTCTTTTCGGAGCAAGACCGCCGAAGGGACAGGAATTGGATGATCATTATTTCGGCACTATAAAAACAAGAGTGTCGGCATATATGAAAGAACTTGACGAAGAACTGTGGAAGTATGGCATACTTGCAAAAACAAAGCATAATGAGGTTGCTCCCGCACAGCATGAGCTTGCACCTATTTTCGATACTTCAAATATAGCGACAGATCATAATCAGCTTACGATGGCAGTCATGAAAAGGGTTGCCGAAAGACATGGACTTGTGTGTCTTCTGCATGAGAAGCCCTTTGCAGGCGTAAACGGTTCGGGCAAGCACAATAACTGGTCTATGTCAACGAATGACGGAAAGAATCTTCTTGATCCGTCGAAGAATCCCAGAGAGAACACACAGTTCCTTGTATTTTTAGCGGCAGTAATAAGAGCCGTTGACGAGCATCAGGATCTGTTGAGATTGTCAGCTGCAAGTGCGGGAAATGACCACAGACTCGGTGCAAATGAAGCACCTCCGGCTATATTGTCAATGTATCTTGGTGATGAGCTTGAAGCAGTGTTGAGTTCAATAGAGAAGGATGAAGTGTATAAGAATAAGGATGCGGCGATCATGAAGACAAATGCAAACGTCCTGCCGAATTTCGTGAAGGACACATCAGACCGCAACCGTACATCACCGTTTGCATTTACGGGAAATAAATTCGAGTTCAGAATGTTAGGTTCAGCCGATAATATAGCGTGTGCAAATACTATTATAAATACGATAGTGGCAGATGTTTTGCAGGACTTTGCGGATGAGCTTGAGAAGGTGGATAAAAAGGATATAAAAACGGCTGCCGAAGCACTTATAAAGAAAACTCTGGAGGAGCATAAGAGAATAATATTCAACGGTGATAACTATTCAGCGGAGTGGGTAAAAGAGGCTGAAAGGAGAGGACTGCTGAATTTGCGTTCGTTGCCTGATGTAATGCCTATGTATGTATCGGAGGAGAACGTAAAGTTGTTTGGCAAGCATGGCATTTATACAGAGGTAGAGCTTCGTTCAAGATGTGAGATACTCATGGAAAATTACTGTAAGATAATAAATATCGAGGCATTGACAGCACTTGACATGGCTAAAAAAGATATAACCCCGGCAGTAGCGGCATATGTAAGGGAATTGGCTGAAACCGTGAATCTTTTGAAGTCGGTCGATGCCGATATAAACACAGTTCCCGAGACCGAGCTTATGAAGAAGCTTGCAAATCTGCTTTCATGCTTCCTCAAAAAGATAGATATTCTTGACAAGGCTGTTGTGCAGGCGAAAGAGGTTGAGGGCGGCATAGCAAAAATGGCATTGTATTATAAGGATAATGTTCTTGCAGCGATGCAGGAGCTTCGTGCAGTAGCAGATGAAATGGAATCGAATATGTCTGCTGAATTGTGGCCGTACCCGTCCTATGGAACATTGCTTTTCAGTGTATGATAGCTTCACGCAGAACAGAGATATATTTTCTGTTCTGCTTTTTGTTAAAAAAATATTGCAAAGACAAATGATTTGTATTATAATAGTAGCGTATGTTGTTATCAAAAAAATTCAAGGAGGACAATTTTCATGGCTGTTACATTAAATGATAAGCACTTAAGAGAGTTTATTTCAAGTGAGGAATATCAGGCGATAGCACCTCAAATAAAAGCATCTCATGATATTCTTCATAACAAGACAGGTCTGGGAAATGATTTTTTGGGCTGGTTGGATCTGCCCGTTAATTATGACAAAGATGAGTTTGCAAGAATAAAAGAAGCAGCGGAGAAGATCAAGAACGATACAGATGTATTCGTGGTAATAGGAATAGGAGGCTCATACCTCGGAGCAAGAGCAGCAATAGAGTTTCTGAAGTCACCTAATTACAATGCACTGAAAAAGGATACCCCCGATATATATTTCACAGGAAATTCCATAAGCTCAACAGCACTTGCAGAGCTTATACAGATATGCGAGGGCAAGAGAGTTTCAATAAATATGATCTCAAAGTCCGGTACGACTACGGAGCCTGCAATAGCATTCAGAGTATTCAGAGAGCTTCTTGAAAAGCAGTACGGCAAAGACGGTGCAAGAGAAAGAATATACTGCACGACTGATAAGGCAAAGGGAACGCTCAAGGAGCTTGCAACAAAAGAAGGATATCAGACCTTTGTAGTGCCTGATGATGTAGGCGGAAGATTTTCCGTACTTACGGCAGTAGGTCTGCTTCCGATAGCAGTTGCAGGAGCAGATATAGATGCACTTATGGCAGGAGCTGCACAGGCAAGAGAAGAACTCTGTGATACGGATATCGAAAAGAATGACTGCTATAAATATGCAGCAGTAAGAAATATTCTCTATCGCAAGGGCAAGTCGGTTGAAATGCTGGTAAGCTATGAGCCGTCGTTCACAATGATGTGCGAGTGGTGGAAGCAGCTTTTCGGAGAGAGTGAGGGAAAGGATAATAAAGGTATTTTCCCTGCATCAGTCATATTCTCTACAGACCTTCACTCAATGGGACAGTTCATACAGGACGGTGCAAGAATAATGTTTGAAACAGTGGTTCAGATAGATAAGCCCAAGTATGAATTGACCATAGGAACAGATCCCGAAAATGTTGACGGTTTGAATTTCCTTGCAGGAAAGACAGTTGACTTTGTCAATAAAAAGGCATTTGAGGGAACAGTCCTTGCACATACTGACGGCAAGGTACCGAATGTAGTGTTGAATGTGCCGGAGGTAAGCGAGAAGGAATTGGGATATCTGATATACTTCTTTGAAAAGGCTTGTGCGATAAGCGGATATACAATGTGCCTCAATCCGTTCAATCAGCCTGGTGTTGAGAGCTATAAGAAAAATATGTTCGCACTTTTGGGCAAGCCGGGTTATACCGATCTGAAAGAGGCTCTTGAAGCAAGACTCAAATAATTTCTTTGCGACAAAAAACACAAAATACATTGACATAAAAACAAATTTATAGTAAAATTCTATTTAGAAGTAATAAATTGCTTTAAGGAGGCAAATTTTAAATGGTTACATTGATTATAGGCAAAAAGGGTACAGGTAAAACAAAGAAGCTCATCAATCTTGCAACTGAAGCTGTTGAAGCATCAAAGGGCAATGTTGTGGTTATCGAAAAGGGTTCAAAGCTTACTTATGATGTGTCACACAAGGCAAGACTTATTGATACGGAGCAGTATGCAATAACTGGATATGATGCGTTTTTCGGCTTTTTGAGCGGACTTTGTGCAGGCAACTATGACGTTACCGATATACTTGTTGATTCCACGCTTAAGATAGGCGGTCAGGATTTTGCGGCATTTGCGGATTTCATAGAGAAAATAAATGTTCTTGCAACCAAAACAGATACTAAATTCACATTCCTTGTATCAGCCGATGCAAGTGAACTCCCTCAAAGTCTTGATGCTGTTACAGTTAAGATTTGAGAATAGATATACTTTTAAAGAATAGAAAAATAATCTGGCCCTTCGCAGCAGAAAAAATTGCAGCGGAGGGTCTTTTAGGAATGGAGTTAAATAACATATGCCTGATAGAAATATGAATAATCATCTGCATGACGGTCACAGAGACAGGATGAGAGAAAAATTCCTGAAAATAGGCTTTGAGAATATGGAGGATCATGAGATACTTGAAATGATGCTGTTTTATTGCATACCGAGGAAAGATACGAATGAAACGGCTCATATTTTGCTTAACAGCCTCGGAACACTTGTAGATGTATTTGAAGCCCCGATAGATTCGCTTGAAAGCTATGGATTAAGTCATAATGCAGCAATATATATAAAAATGATGATGGCATTTTGCAGGAAGTATTATGTTGACAAAATGAAGAATAAGAGCTTCAATCTGCATGAGGGAAATATAAAAGAGAGGATATATCCGCAGTTTATAGGAATAAACGATCATGAAAGGCTGATCGTATTGCTGTTGGATACTCATGGCAGGGAGCTTTATTCGGGAGTGGTGAATGAAGGCACACTGTCGAGTGCAACGATAGATATAAAAAAGATACAGGAAGTGTCATTAAAATATCATGCATGGGGAGCAATAATCGCCCATAATCATCCGAGCGGATTGCCCGTACCGTCAAAGAGTGATATAGAAGTGACACGTTTGTTGAGAGAAAAGCTTGCAGCAATAAATGTTCAGCTTCTTGATCATTTTATAGTTTGTGAGCATGATTGTGTATCAATGGCAATGGACGAGCAATATGAGGATATTTTTTACGGCTGATCATATTTTGTTGTTATCATAAGCGGCCTTTATGGCATATCCGTATCCCGAGCAGTCCCAAGAAGCTATGCTGTAAACACCGTTTTCAAATGACAGAGAATCCTTTGTACCCGAGAGATAGCACTGCATTACACCGTCAATTTTTTTTGCTGACGGTATGAATACCTTGTTGTTCTTTTTTTGGACGATTTGAAGCCTTTGAAAGAACTGTTTTATATCGGTACTTGTAAAGGATGTGATATCATAATATACAAGCACCTCGACACAGCTTTTTATGAGGCTGAAGCTGGTCATTTGCGAAAAATCGGTCAAGGAATTTGGAGCCTTGTAGAAAAATTCAATTTCTTTAAAATTAAGTCGGTTTATGTCATAATTCATTTTTTCAGATCCTTTAAGGCTTCTGTAATCATGTTATCATCTCCGATAACAGATGCAAGCACAGCCGAATAAATTTTATCGGTATGCTGGTAGAAATTATTTCTAACAGCCTGTACCTCCTCAATATTTGGAACAAAAAGTGTCAGTGACATAAGGTCTCTCATTCCGTCGGTGACACGGAAATTGACATTATAGCCGCCCCCGTCAGCATGGATAACAGTGACGGGGTTTTCCTTTTCGAGTTTTTTCTGTGCGGCAAGACGCATGATGGCACCGATAGTTTTTTGACGTACAGTTACAGAGATAGAGTTGTAGAGCTGTGAGGAGATAAGTATGCCGTTGTTTGTGACACGCAGCATTTTTTTGTCATCATCAGTATATTCTATATTGCCGCATTTCACAAGCTCGGCAATGGCAGCACTTGTTTCAAAATAATTAGCGATGCTGTTTTCCTGAATGATATCAACAATATCACTTTCAGGGAATGGTGAATTTATATTATGGAGCATATAGCATATAAGGATGCCTATATCACTTTTGCTTCGTAAGCCGCCCGGCTCGATGCCGCCGGAAAAAGCATCAAAATCCATTCAATATCGCCTCCGAATAATATTATTGTCAATATTATAGCATAAAGTTTATAAAATAGGAACAAAATTTATAAAAATATTTTAATATCCTCGAGAGCATTGGTATAATAATATGATAAAGGGTGATAAAAATGCAGCCATGTGAGCTTACGGCAACGATAACAGCAATAGCGAATGGTCTGGCATGTAGGATGACAGATGATGAGCTTGAATTATGGGCAGTTATCCTGACACAGTTGGGAGATACTCTTGCAACGATAGCCCTTCAGAGATCGTTGTGTAAAAAATAGAAAAAGAGCCTGTTGTTTGAAAAAACAGCAGGCTCTGTGTTTTTGAAGATTATGACCAGTCATCCTGTGAAGCGGGTAACCTGATACCTACGAGGATGTATTGTTCCCATAAAAACCATTGGTCACCTTTTTTGCGAAGGACGATCTGTCTTGGGCTGTCGGCACCGCCCGAACGGACATTGAGCTTTGCATAGCCGTCATTCTGATAGGAATAGGGGTCTTCAAAGAATGTTATCCTGTAAGGCTCATCGGGACGGTAATCGTTGGAAGGAACAGCCCCATGGAAGTATGAAAAAGGGAGATAGGCTTTGTCGGAGAGACGGTCATTGATGAATTGTATATCATAGTTTGAAAGAGGCTTCGGACCTTTGAGAAAATTGAGCATATCCTTACCAATCTGTTTATCGACCGCATAGCAGCAGTAAGCACATACAGCAAGAGCAGCAGTCATAAAAGGAGTTGAAAGAGCAGCCTCCGGTGTTGCCTTGAGTTCATCGAGAGTTTCCGGAAGTTTGTCGAAGGTGACGGTAACGCTGTTGTTTGATGTACTTGCCTGTCGGCTGTCATTATTATTATTATTATTATTATTTTGGAGTCTGTCAAAAAGTCCCATAAAAAATTCTCCTTTCACATATCAATTGTTTTCGAGCTTTTTGAGCTTTTCAAATTCAGCCTTATCTACTTTTATTTGAGCATCCTTGATGAGTGTCACATCCTTGACATTATAGGCGTGTGCAGCGGCATTCATTGATTTGTGAAGTGATACTGTAAGAGTACCTGTTATCAGATTCACGTCAATGACATTGCCCTTACCATCGGGAGTGTTGACGATAGCACCTATTTTGGGAGTTATCTTTAGCAGATCATTGTAGATATCCTGTTCATATTTCAGACAGCACATAAGTCTGCCGCAGGTACCGGAAATTTTCGTAGGATTGAGAAGCATTCCCTGTTCCTTTGCCATTTTGATGGAAACGGGCTGAAATTCACCGAGAAAGGTATGACAGCAGAAAGGTCTTCCGCAAATGCCCAGACCACCGATACTTTTAGCCTCATCACGCACACCGATCTGACGAAGCTCGATCCTTGTTCTGAACATATATGCAAGGTCTTTGACAAGCTCACGGAAATCCACACGTCCGTCAGCGGTAAAATAAAAAAGGATCTTGTTGCAGTCGAAAGTATATTCGACATTGATGAGCTTCATATCAAGCCGATGAGTTTTGATTTTCTGGCAGCATATTTCAAAAGCCTTTTTTTCTTTTTCTTTATTTGCGGCAACAGTTTTAAGATCATCATCGGTTGCAGCTCTGATAATTTTTCTGACAGGCTGTAATGATTCATCGACTTCGATATCCCTGTTTTCGAGAACGACCTCACCGCACTCAATGCCTTTGTTGGTTTCAACGATAACGAATTGACCTTGTTGAAATTGTGTTCCGTCAGGGTCAAAATAATATATCTTTCCGGCATCTCTGAATCTTACACCAATAATATAAGCCATGAATAAAAATCCTCCAATGTTATTATGATTTCAGCACAGAACAAAGCCATGTGCAGAATAAATTTAAATTTACATTTGTGTTTAAAACCTTGCGAGCATACAATATGTTTTCGGAAATGCAGAAAATACGTTTTTTGGAATACCTTTCGGCAATGGCAGCGGCAGTTTTTGAATAGACATCAGCTCCGATGGATGCCCTGACACATTCTGCAGCAAGCTCTGACATAAAGTCGAGAACACTCGCAGCAAAATTCCTGTCACCTGCAAGCTGCTGAAGTGATTGGAGCAGAGGGTATTCGGAAGAAAGCATTATTGAAGCGAAGATTTCTTCTGCAAGTTTTTGAGCCTCCTGACCTCCGTTTTGAAGCATCTGAAGTGTCATGCCGATATTTCCGTCGCATAACTGTGCGATATTTTTTATCTCTGAAATATCCTTTTGAGGAAAACGCTTTGCTGCAATAGCAGCGGCATCATTGACCTCGGCAGGAAAAAGAGAGAATATCCTTGAACGTGAGCGAACAGTCTGAAGCAGTGACGAGGATGAGCGTACAGTCATAATGAACTGAACATTTTGAGGAGGTTCCTCAAGTATCTTGAGAAAAGCGTTCTGTGCAGGAGGGAGCATTTTGTCGCAGTTGAGCAGAAGATAAGCCTTCATAGGAGCTTCATTTGGCATTATGTAGGCAGATGAGCGGATATTTCTTATGGAATCGACAGAGAGAGCTTTAGGTTCATTACCGTCAGCATAAAAAATATCGGGATGGATATGCTGATCAGCCTTTATACAATTCCTGCATATACCGCAGGGTTTTTGACTGTCCGAGGAGCATACACAATATTGTGCAATGATGTCAGCGATAGTTTTTCTTCCCGTTCCGACAGCACCTTCGATTATAACGGCATGAGGGAGAGTATTTTTGAGCATTATATTTGAAAGTTCGTATTTCAGTTCGGCATTAGCCGCAAATTCCGACAGAAGCATAAATCTTATCTCTTTTCAAAGTTTATTGTATTTTCATTATAAACTATTTTACGTGATTTTACAAGGACAAAGAAAAAAATTTATGACATAGGAAATTTTTATAATAAAATTTATTTAATAAATACAAATAAAATGTACAAAACGTCAAATTTAATGAAGCAAAATTCTTAAAAAGAAAATAATTTTATAAAGCATATGATATAATCATATGGGAATTTTATTTTGCAAAGGAAGTAATGAAATGACATTTGAAGAAAGCTATAAAATGATTGAAGACAAATTCAACGAGGCAGACCTTTCAATGATAGACAAGGACTTTTCGGCACAGGTCTGCTTTACGGATGAGCAGGAGCATTATGTTTATGCGGCTTATATAAATAAGCAGAAGATACTTGAGCCTGTCAAACATGACCATACGGATATTTCGGTGAGAGTGTCACTTGATACAGTCGAACAGCTTCTTAATAAGCAGATGGATCCTTTCAGGGCATTTACCACAGGCAAGATAAAGGCAAAAGGAAATATATTTTTGGCGTTGAGTTTGTACAAAAAATTCAAAGGTAATTAAATAAATTTGTGACAAATTCGGATATATGTCTAATGACATTTTATGATAACTGTGTCACAATTAAATTATCAAAATAATTGGAGATGAATGTAATGTCTGGTTTTTCAATGGACGAGTTTTATCGTGGAGAGTCAACGAATGCTTATGAGTATTTCGGAGCCCATCCCGTAAAGGAAGATGATGATGCAGGTATATTGTTCAGAGTTTATGCACCTGCGGCATGGCAGATAGAGCTTATAGGTGATTTCAACGGCTGGAACGGTTGGGCTCATAAGATGAACAAGGTCAACGGAACTGTTTTTGAGCTGTATGTTGATGAGGCAAGAGTGGGACAGCTCTATAAATTCAGAGTTTATCAGCAGGGCGGCAATGTTGTGGATAAAGCCGATCCGTATGCCTTTCACAGTCAGTTAAGACCTGATACGGCATCGGTGGTTACAAGGATATGTAAAAACTTCCATGATGATGATTGGATGAAAAATCGCTCGAAGTGCTATGACAAGCCCATGAATATATATGAGATGCATATGGGTTCGTGGATAAGACCATACGGCAAAACTGCGGCAGACGGTGCTGAACAGTGGTTCAAATATGATGAGGTAGGAGAACAGCTTGTAAATTATCTCAAGGACAATAATTATACTCATGTAGAGGTAATGCCGCTTGCAGAGTATCCCTTTGACGGTTCATGGGGCTATCAGGTATCACAGTATTACAGTGCGACCTCAAGATATGGCACTCCCGAACAGCTCATGAGATTTGTTGACCTTTGTCATCAGAATAATATAGGCGTGATAATAGACTTTGCATTTGTACATTTTGTAAAGGATAATTATTCTCTGGGAAGCTTCGACGGAACATCACTCTATGAATATCCCCCGTCAGATGTAAATCAGAGTCAGTGGGGTTCATATAACTTCAATCTGTCAAAGGGCGATGTAAGGAGCTATCTGACATCATGTGCAGCATTCTGGCTCGATACATACCATTTTGACGGTATCAGGATGGATGCGATAAACAACGGCATTTATTGGATGGGCGATAAGAACAGAGGTGTCAATGACCGTTCGGTTGATTTCTTCAAGAGAATGAATCAAAAGCTGAATCAGCAGGTCCATAATATAGTTCTTATAGCCGAGGACTCATCGGACTATCCCGGA
>CACXGJ010000018.1 GCA_902767125.1 uncultured Ruminococcus sp.
ATTTTCCTCTGCCGTGAGTATCGGGATAAGATTATAGAACTGATATACAATGCCTATCTGTCTTCTTCTGAAAATAGCCAGCTTATCATTATTCAGTTCACAAATATTATTGCCGTCAATGAAAATTTTGCCGCTTGTAGGTCGGTCAACGCCTCCCAACATGTGCATAAGGGTACTTTTGCCGCTGCCGCTTGCTCCGACTATCGCTACAAATTCCCCCTGTTCAACGGTGAAGGATATGTCATCAACAGCATTGAATTTTTCCTCACCCATTGTATAAGTCTTTATCAGATTTTCAGCCTTTAAAATTTCCACAACAAATTCCTCCCGTAAAAAAATTCCATTTATCTTTCGTATATAAATATACTCCCTGTAAGTGACATTAAAGTGACTCGAAAAGAAATTTTTCTGTAAAGTTTTTTGATTTACAAATACACTTGTTATATGTTATAATATAATGAATGATTTTTTATAAAAAGCAGGTGGATGATTTTGGATAAAAGCAAAATAAGAAATTTCAGTATAATAGCCCATATAGATCATGGAAAATCTACTCTTGCAGACAGGATACTCGAACAAACTCAATCTGTCGCTGTGAGGGATATGGAGGATCAGCTTCTTGACAACATGGACCTTGAACGTGAAAGAGGCATCACAATAAAAGCCCATGCCGTTACACTTGTATATAACGCTGATGACGGTGAGGAATATATCTTCAACCTTATAGATACACCCGGACACGTTGACTTCAACTATGAAGTGTCACGTTCCCTTGCAGCATGTGAGGGTGCTGTTCTGGTGGTCGATGCCTCACAGGGTATCGAGGCTCAAACACTTGCCAATACATATCTTGCACTTGATGCAGGTCTTGAAATAGTCCCTGTCATAAATAAAATAGATCTGCCGAGTGCCGATCCCGAAAGGATAAAAAAAGAGATTGAGGATGTTATAGGACTTCCTGCCGAGGATGCCCCCTGCATTTCGGCAAAGGTCGGCATAAACATACATGATGTAATGGAACAGATAGTCGAGCTTATACCTCCTCCCACAGGAGATGATGAAAAGCCCTTGCAGGCTCTTATATTCGACTCATATTATGACAGCTATAAAGGAGTTATCATATATGTCCGTGTAAAAGAAGGCTCACTCCGTGTCGGTGATACAATAAGACTTATGGCAACAGGCTCTGAATTTAGTGTTGTGGAATGCGGCTTCATGCGTGCAACGAGCCTTGAACCGACAAATGCCCTGTATGCAGGTGAAGTAGGATATATTGCCGCTTCAATAAAAACAGTAAGTGATGCCCGTGTAGGTGACACCGTTACTCTTGCAAATAATCCCGCCGATGAACCCTTACCCGGTTATCGTGCAGTTCAACCTATGGTGTTCTGTGGAATTTATCCGGCTGACGGTGCAAAATATCCCGACTTGCGTGAAGCTCTCGAAAAACTTGAATTAAATGACGCTGCACTTTCATTTGAACCTGAAACATCAGTTGCATTGGGCTTCGGTTTCAGATGCGGATTTTTGGGACTCCTACACATGGAGATAATACAGGAAAGACTTGAAAGGGAATATAACCTTGACCTGATAACTACTGCACCGAGCGTTATTTTCAGGATAACAAGAAATGACGGTACAGTTGAATATATCGACAATCCCACTAATTATCCCGATCCGTCTCAAATCACAAAGGCTGAAGAACCAATTACAGATGCACATATCTATTCGCCGTCGGAATATGTGGGAAATATCATGGAGCTTTGTCAGGACAGGCGTGGTGTTTTCAAGGACATGAAATATATTGACGCTGACCGTGTGGATATACATTATGTCCTGCCGCTTGCCGAAATAGTCTACGACTTTTTCGATACACTCAAATCCCGTACAAGAGGCTATGCTTCATTTGACTATGACATAGCAGGCTATGAAGAATCCAAGCTCGTAAAGCTGGATATCATGCTCAATGGTGAAGTTGTTGATGCACTTTCATTCATAATCCATGCCGACAAAGCATACAGCCGTGCGAGAAAAATGGCTGAAAAGCTCAAGGAAAAAATTCCGAGACAGCTTTTTGAGGTACCAATACAGGCTTGTATCGGAGGAAAAATAATTGCCCGTGAAACTGTCAAGGCTATGCGTAAGGATGTTCTTGCAAAGTGCTATGGCGGTGACATCAGCCGTAAGAAAAAACTCCTCGAAAAGCAAAAGGAAGGTAAAAAACGTATGCGTCAGCTTGGTACGGTAGAAGTGCCTCAAGAGGCTTTTATGGCTGTCCTCAAGCTCGACACAGACTAAAAACAATCAGCAATGTACAGTTATTTGCATTGAACAAAATTTTTGATACACAGGTGATATTAAATGAAAAAGACCGTTTTACTTTTTAACTTTGATGAAAACAGACTGACGCTTGTCAAAAGAGCTGTCATGCCGCTCAAAACGGGTATCAAAGTCGTAGATAAAAAAGACTTCAATCAGGTATTGGGCTATCTTGCAGAAATACCGGGCTTTCAGATAATTGAAGGTGAAGCCGCCGAAACATTTGATGATGAAATGCTTGTCATGGCAGGATTCACAAGGAATGATATTGATGAGCTGATACGCTCACTAAAAAAACATGGTGTCGGCAGAGTTGACCTGAAGGCTATACTTACTCCGACAAATTCCCTTTGGGACTGTGTAAGATTATACAAAGCCGTCAAAGCAGACCATGAGGAAATGAACAAAAAATGATGTATTACACATATATGTTAAGATGTGAGGATAACTCCGTCTATACGGGTATCACAAATGATGTAAAAAGGCGATTCAAAGAACACTGTTCGGGCAACGGTGCAAAATATACCCGTTCCCACAAGCCGGTGAAAATCGTCGCTGTATTCGGCAGTCCGGATATTGAATCAGCCGCAACACTCGAATATTATATAAAAGCTCTCCCAAAGACAGACAAAGAATATATAATTCAAAGTAAAAGTATAAATATACTCAAATACGTGGTTGATACTGAAAAATATCAATATGAAGGTGAATTTATTGACGGATATTCATAATATACTCAAAAAATATTACGGCTATGACTCCTTCCGAAATGGACAGGAGGATATCATAAATTCCCTCATATCAGGCAAAGATACTCTTGCTGTTATGCCGACAGGTGCCGGAAAGTCTGTCTGCTATCAGATACCCGCCCTTTGCCTTGATGGTATAACACTTGTCATTTCTCCTTTGATCTCTCTTATGCAGGATCAGGTACGAACTCTTATCTCAATGGGTATCCGTGGTGCCTATCTCAACAGCTCACTGACACCACGTCAGATAGAGCTTGCTGTTCAGAATGCCAAGAAGGGTGTATACAAAATAATCTATGTTGCACCCGAAAGGCTTGAAACTCCGAGCTTTTTGGATTTTGCCTGCAATCAGAACATCCCTCTCATAGCCGTTGATGAGGCTCACTGTATATCACAGTGGGGACATGATTTCCGTCCAAGCTATACCCGTATCGCCGACTTTATAGAAAAGCTGCCCAAACGACCTGTTATTGCCGCATTTACGGCAACTGCCACAAGTATAGTCAAATCTGATATCATACAACAGCTTGAGCTTAAAGAGCCGTTTTCGATGAGCCTTGGATTTGACCGTCAGAATCTTTATTTCGGAGTATACACTCCCGTGAATAAAACACAGTTCCTCATAAATTACATAAAGAAAAATCCCGATAAATCAGGGATAGTATACTGTCAGACACGGAAGTTCGTTGATGAGATCGCAAATACCCTTCAGGAAAATAATATTTCCGCATTGCCATATCATGCAGGTATGTCTGATGAAGACCGTGCCGCAAATCAAAACAGCTTCATTTATGGCAAAGTAAATGTCATTGTTGCAACAAATGCCTTTGGCATGGGAATAAATAAACCTGATGTGCGTTATGTCATACATTACAATATGCCGTTCAATATCGAGGACTACTATCAGCAGGCAGGGCGTGCAGGACGTGACGGTGAGCCTGCCGAATGTCTTTTGCTTTACTGCAGCCGTGATGTAAAAATAAATGAATTTCTCATCCGAAAAAGCGGTGACAATGAAGACCTTGATCCCGTTGAGCTTAAGAAACATATTGAAATACAGCTTGAAAAACTGAAGCTGATGACATATTATTCAGCTTCAACAACGACTTGTCTGCGAAAGAGAATATTGAACTACTTCGGTGAAAAATACATTCCCCCATGCAACAATTGCAGCTACTGCGACAAGCAAAAGGAAAAAAGCTATAAAAAGATAACAGCATATCCCTCAAAGAAAACCTTTGAGATTGACAGTGTACTTCTTGAAAGACTCAAAAAGCTCCGTGCAACTCTTGCAAATCGTTTTGGAGTGCCGACTTACTCCGTATTCCATGAAAGGACCTTACAGGAATTAGCAGCATACTGTCCGACAAATTTTAATGAACTTTCCCAAATATACGGCTTGGGAGAAGTCAAGATAAAACGCTACGGTCAAGATATCGTTGATGAAATAAAAAAATACAAAAACGAAAGGAAGCCGTAATTATGGACTTTTTATTTGAGCTTTTATTTGAAATTATAGGTGATTGCTTTGAAGCACTTTTAGGATGGTGTTTAAATTCCAAACGACCTAAAATTCTCCGATATACCGTTGCGGCACTTTTGATGGTTGTAATTCTTTTATTGACAGTAGGGCTTATATTGCTTGGTATCAGCATTATAGGTAAAAATGCTGTTGGTGGCTGGATAGTTATATCTATAGGTGCTTTTTTGGGAATTATTTTCCTATATGGCATTATCAAAAAACTTAAAAAACAGTGATATAAAATCAAAAATTTTCTAAAAAGGAGTTTTTATTATGAGTAACTTACTTGATAATGTAGGCGGAGATTTGGCGGAAAGTGCAGCAGAGGGTTTTGCTGAAGGTGTAGATATGGCTTTGCAGGAAACCATGACAGATAAATCAAAAGCTACAAGGTATATTACAAGAGCATTGGTACTTCTCGGCGGTGTCGGCGGCGGAACATGGATGACTGTCAGCGGATTCGGAAGCATGGCTAACGATCCCGATAAGGCAAAAGCTCTGATATTTTTAGGTATCGTACTTGGAATAGGAAGTATCATCTCCGTAGTCAGAAGCATTATCAAAAGAAAGCGTGAAAAGCATGACTGATGAAATCAAAGAAAAATTGATCTCCATGTCCGACAGTCCATACAGGAAGTTTCATTCAAAGTTACTCCCCGATACCAAAAATATATTGGGTATACGTCTGCCCAAAATCAGAGCTTATGCAAAGGAACTTGCTAAAAATATTGATATACTTGAATGTGAAAATGATGTTTATTATGAGGAAACCATGCTTCGTGGAATGATAATCGGATATATGAAAGCTGATGTTGAAACACGACTGAAATACATTTCCGACTTTGTTCCGAGAATAGATAACTGGGCAGTCTGTGACAGCTTTTGCAATACACTGAAATTTACTTCAAAAAATCGTGAGCGTGTATGGGAGTTCTTACAACCCTATGCACATTCACAGAACGAATTTGAACAGCGTTTTTGTGCCGTGATGCTCTTGTCACACTTTATAAATGACGAATACATAGACAAAGTTCTCGCTTTGCTTACCGAAATAAATACCGAAAAATATTACAGTTCAATGGCAGCAGCATGGGCTTTGGCAGAGTGTTATATAAAATTCCCCGAAAAGACACTGCCTTATATATATCAATTCGACTCTTTGACCGTCAAACGCACTGTAAGAAAAATCTGCGATTCATACAGAGTTGAAAAGGATACAAAATATCTTCTCAAAAAGGAGTTTTTGAATGACAAGGGAAACAGCTAAAAAACAAATAAAAGGCTTTCCGCTGAAATTACAGTCACTTGCACAGACTGACATTGATAACCGTGCCTATGTTTCAACGGAATTAGTCCCCGTTTTTGAAATGGAGGACGGATATTTTCAGATGACAGTGAATTACAGGATAAAATTAGCTGACGGATATATTCAC
>CACXGJ010000019.1 GCA_902767125.1 uncultured Ruminococcus sp.
GGCGGTGGCGGTGCAGGAGATCTGAAGCCTCCTCCTGACGGTGGTCTGAAGCCTCCTCCACGAGGAGGTGGCGGCGGTGGCGGTCTGTGACCTCCTCCCATAGGTGGTCTTGGTGGTCTGTTCATAAAAAGTCATCTCCTTAAACAAATTTAATATCTTGGCGGAGGTGGTGGTCGGTGGTCATCTCCATGATACGGCGGTGGCGGTCGATGATCGTCCCTATGATGTGGCGGTGGAGGCGGCGGTGGTCGATGATCGTCCCTATGATGTGGCGGTGGAGGTGGCGGTGGTCTGTGATCTTCTCCCATAGGCCGTCTTGGCGGTCTGTCCATAAAAGGATCATCTCTTTTCTTTTTCAAATATTTTTTTAGCCTGCTGTCCGTTCAGAATAATCTCCTCTTTGAGCCTGTCGAGAGTGTCGAATTTTTTTTCACCCCTGATATATTCGATAAGTCGGACATCTATGGCTTCATCGTACAGGTCATTTCCGTGATAATCGGGCATCCATGTTTCTATGAGGATATCATCAGAACCGACTGTCGGTTTTATGCCTATATTTGTGACACCGAAGAATTTTTTTCCGCAAACGGTCACTTCAGAGGCATATACCCCGAATTTAGGACATACAAGACCATTCGGAAAAAGCTGATTAAGAGTCGGAGTACCCCATGTTCTGCCAAGCTGTCTGCCGTGTATCACGGGTAAATAAAAGCCGTATTTTCTGCCGAGCATGACATTGGTCGAAGAAATATCGCCGTGTGCGATACATTTTCGTATCCTTGTGGAGCTTATCGGCATACCCTCATAGCATATCTGATCTTGTGAATCCGAGTCTATTCCCAGATCACAGCACAGTTCCTTCAGGACATTCCTGTTTCCGAGGGCTGATTTTCCGAAATGGTAGTTGAATCCGCAGACGGCATATTTGGCATGGAAGCAGTTTTTTAATATATCGGAAATAAAGTTTTCGGCGGTAATGTTTCGTATTTCCGTGAAATCTATTATATATACCTGCTCAATGCCCATATTTTCGAGGATATCGAGTTTTTCCCCAACGGTTATGATACCCTCGACTTTTTCGTTGAAAAGCACCTTTCGGGGACTTTGCAGGAGTGTGAAAACTGTCGGAACAAGATCATTTTTTCGGGCATGGTCAACGGCATTCAGAATAACGGAACGGTGTCCGAGATGTATGCCGTCAAAGTAGCCCAATGCAACAGATGTAGGTTTTTGTGAATATTCAAGTTCTTTTATTATCCTCAATGTTAAATCTCACTCCGAATTAAAATTTCTTTTCAAATTTAAGCTCATCATTTTCTGTATCTATCGAACCCAGACCGATAAATTCATTTTGGTGATACACACGGTAAAAAGTTCCGTTTGTTCTGTCGGAAATGTCATTCAGTCTTGAAAGCATCAAGCTTCCGCCGTTTCTGAAACGAAAAGCCTGTTTTTCGGTGATATGGATATCTTTGAGATGAGTGAACAGGCTCTCAACGGGAAGTATGTATTCCGATATTTTTTCTGCACCGAGTTCACGGATATTTTGCAGAGGGATCGCCTGATCTTCCGTGAATCCGCAGGCTCGTGTCCTTCTTAATGCCGTCATTACACACCCGCATTGCAGTTCTTTTCCGATGTCATCACATATCACTCTTATATATGTTCCTTTGGAGCAGGCTATTTTAAGACTGCCGCTTTGGGTGCTTTCATCAAATCCGAGAAGCTCAAGCTTTGAGACAGTAACAGGTCTGGCTTCTCTTTCAACTTCGATTCCCTTCCGTGCAAGCTCATACAGCCTTACACCGTTTTTTGAAACAGCGGAATACATAGGAGGCTTCTGAAGAATATTCCCACGAAATTTCGGCAAAAGCTCTTGGATTTGATTTTTTGTGATATTTGCAGGATATTCATTGATAACCTTTCCCGTAATGTCAAGTGTATCTGTTGTCATGCCGAATCTGAATGAACATATGTATTCCTTGTCCGTATCGGGCAGGAATACTTGTGCCTTTGCGGCACTGCCCAGAAGTATGGGCAATACGCCTGTTGCCATTGGATCGAGAGTACCTGTATGACCTATTTTTTTCTCGTGAAGACTTTTTCTTATCACTGCAACAACATCGAATGATGTGAAATCAGACGGCTTATCTACGATAAGGATACCGTTCATAAAGCTGTACCTGCGAGGCTGACGATCGTTTTTTCTATCTCGTTGATATCTCCTGTCATCGAACAGCCTGCGGCAGCTTTATGACCGCCGCCTCCTAATTTCTTACACAGTGCCGATACATCTATTTCTCCTGATGAACGCATTGATATTTTGAAATTATCTTTTTCTTTTTCACGGAAGGTTATTCCTATCTTAACATCCTCGACCTGTCTCGGAATGCCCGAAATACCCTCGGTATCACCGTCTTCTGCACCCGATCTTTCCATAATGTCACGGGTTATGAATATGACGGCGATCTGTCCGTCATTGTAGAATTTCATTGATTCGAGGGCGAGTCTTTCCATTTCAAGACGCTGACGGGACTTTGTATCAAACATGAGATTGTTTATAAAAAATCCCTCTGCACCGCATTCGAGCATATCGGCAGCCATTCGATAGGATTCGACACTTGCGTTTGAATACTTGAAGCAGCCTGTGTCCGTGGAAATGCCCGTAAATATCGGGTTGGCTATATTTTTGTCAATCTCGATACCCATACAGTCTATGATTTTTTTGACTATCTGGGCACATGCTCCGGCATCTGCATCTATATAGCCGTATTTTGCAAAACCCGTGTTTGAGCCGTGATGGTCAATGCACAGATCGACCTTGTCCTTGTATTGTATGAGCTTGTCACCGAAAAGCGGTGTATCCGCAAGATCAACTGTCACAATATATTCGGGTTCAAAATCCTGTATCTCAAGACTATTTGTTATATAGCCGTATTTCTTGGGGATATCGTCCGAGCAGGCAGGCATAGCCTTTTTTCCTGCTTTTCTCAAAGCGTGTGCAAGTGCATAGGCACAGCCTACTGCATCACCGTCAGGTGACTTGTGCATCAATATAAGGATATTATCGGCTTTGAGCAGATGCTCCGCACACTCATTGATCGTTATCGTCTTCATCATTGTTTTCCTCCGCTCCCAGATCTATGTCATTTAATATTCTTGAAATATTTGCACTGTACTCTATCGAATCTGTTGCCTCAAAGGCGAGTACGGGAGCATATCTCAATTTGAGCCTGATACCAAGTTCGTGTCTTATGAAGCCTTGAGCATTTTTGAGGGCTTTTACGGCACTTTTAGCAGTCTCAAGACCATTCATCGAGCTTATATAGACCTTGCAGTATGAAAGATCATGAGCCATTTCACATCTTACAATGCTCAAGATACCGTCATGGAGACGAGGATCTTTCATTTCCCTTAATATAGCCGCAAGTTCTCTCTGTATATCCTCTGACATTCTGTCAGCTCTGTAGTTTGGCATAAATATATCCTCCGTTTGATTATTTTATTATTTTTATATCCTTGTAGTATTCTTCTGCACAGGTGTCGGCATTTCCCGAAAGATACTGTTTTACAAAGTCGTATACAAAGGCTTTTCGTCCTTTGACGGAAACAGCCGCCCCGTCCATCGTATCAGTCCATTCGCCGCCGATATTTCTTATCACCATAAAACCGAGATATGAGGCGGCTTTTTCGGCAATTTTACTTTGAGCGATATCAAAAACACTTTTGTTTGCGATACCTCTTTTAAAAGCATCGAGTACTTCATCAAATGCACTTACAGACTTTTCATTTCCGTCCAGCTCCATTCCAAAGGACAGTCTGACCATTTGTATAAAATCCAGTGTATTTCCGAGCATGACAAGCTCAAAGGTTGCAAGGTCTGTATTTCCCGATCTGATAAGTTCATATTGTTTTTGATAAAAAGCCTCGAGCTGACTGATATCCGCCGAATAATCTATCAGTCTGCCCGATTGATTGTCAAGCCGTTTCATTACACATCACCGCTTTCATATATATTCTACCCTTTATGATATCATACTTTTCGCAAATTATCAATTAATTTTCTTTCTATAATTTTACTTTTCGTATATTTTATTGAAAATGAATACCATTGGTAAAAATAATGCTTTTGACAAATTACATATACTATGTTATCCTTTTATCAATAATAATTGATTTTAGAAAGGAGATTTGTATTATGAGTGTCAATCTTTCAAAAGAAGATACAATTAAAAAAATCAGCTTGGCAAAAGAAGAAGTCCACACTGTCAGACTTTCCAAGAAACCGTTGATTAATCAGACTGTGTACGGAGCGTTGGTTCTTGATTTTTCAGGTTCTATGCGTAATTTATACAAAGATGGAACGGTTCAGGCTGTTATTGAAAAAGCTCTGCCTATTGCTATGGAATTTGATGATGACGGAGAAATGGAATTTTGGCTCTTTGATGACGGCTTCAGAAGATTACCAAACATTTCACTCGACAATGTATATGATTATGTGAACAGAGAAATAATCGGTAAATATCATATGGGAGGCACTTGCTATGCACCTGTAATGAAAGATGTCCTGAAACAGTATATTAAAAAGACTTCTAATGGACTTTTCAGAAAGGCTGCACCGAAATTTCCCGAATATGTTCTTTTCATCACTGACGGAAATAACTCGGACAAAGCCAACACGAACTCAATCATTAAAGAAGCTTCCAATCATCCTATATTCTGGCAGTTTGTCGGTATTGGCAATGATGATTTTCAGTATCTCAAAAAGCTTGATGATATGACCGATCGCTATGTAGATAATGCAGATTTCTTTGTAGTATATAATATAGATAACATCACATATAATAAGTTGTTTGATGAATTTCCCGAATGGCTTACAAATGAAAAAGTTAAACAAATGATCTGATTTACAAAAATTGTACCAACTACTTTTTACCTTACCATTACAAAGCTCCACTGAATACAATATCAGTGGAGTTATTTTTTGCTTTTGAGTTTTACGGGCTGTATTTTTTGATGAATTGAAATACAAGTTGTAGAAATGACAATTTTTTTGCAAAAAAGTGTTGACAAATGAAAACAAGTGTGGTATTATAATCAAGCTGTCGCACGAAAGAATGTTTCGGACAGAGTTCAGAA
>CACXGJ010000020.1 GCA_902767125.1 uncultured Ruminococcus sp.
GCATGAGAATTTATACCGTCAACCTCGGTAATAATGCCTGCACTCTTTTTCATGATTGGAATAAGATTGTTATTGGTCTCATGGATAACGAGAATCTCACCCTCTTTGAAGTTGGCGATGGCTTCTTCTTCACTCTTGCAGACCATAAGATGACCGTGTGCCGAAAGGTCATTTACGATAGTCTGACCGCTGACGAGGATATTTCCGACAAGATGTACCTTCATAAGATTTGTAGTACCTGAAATACCGAGGGGAACACCTGCCGTGAGAACGACCAAATCTCCGTTTTGAAGCAGGTCATGCTGTTGGGCAACAGCTATGACATGGTCGATAAGCTTATCTGTGTTGTCTTTTTCTTCTATCATTATGGGAATGATACCCCATGACATATTGGTCTGTCTCCATACCTTTTCGCTGGGAGTACCGCTGATTATCGGACAATTCGGACGGTATTTCGAGAGCATTCTTGAGGTCATGCCTGATTTTGAAACTGTTATGATTGCTGCTGCACCAAGATCATGTGCAGTCGTACAGGCGGCATGGGATATGGCAGAGGTCACATCAGGTCTTTCATGGATATCGAGATGATTGAATCTGTCTATGTAGTTGATGTGATTTTCGGTTATTTCGGCGATATTTGCCATAGTTTTGACAGCCTCAACGGGGAATGAACCTGCGGCGGTTTCCCCCGAAAGCATTATAACACTTGTTCCGTCATATATGGCATTTGCAACGTCAGTTGTTTCCGCACGGGTAGGACGGGGATTCTTCATCATCGAATCAAGCATTTGAGTGGCTGTTATGACAGGCTTGTCGGAATTGCGAGTCTTTTTGATGATCATTTTCTGTATGATAGGGACTTCGGCAATGGGAATTTCAACGCCCAAGTCACCTCTTGCGACCATAACACCGTCAGCTACACGGAGAATTTCGTCTATATTATCAACACCGTCCTTGTTCTCGATCTTTGCAATTATCCTTATATCGTTTCCGCCATAGCTTTCGAGAACGGCTTTCATTTCATTGATATCATTGGCATTTCTTGTAAATGAGGCTGCTACAAAATCGACATCATTTTTGACACCGAATTTCAGGTCAGCCTTATCCTGTTCACTCATAAAGGGCAGAGAGAGGAATATACCGGGGACATTTATTCCTTTGTGAGATGAAACGGGACCTCCGTTGATGACTTTGCAGTGAATTTCCGTTTTGGTCTTGCTTGTGACCTTCATTTCGATAAGACCGTCATCAATCAAAATCCTTGTACCGATATCAACGTCATCGGGCAAACCTTTGAAGGTTATTGAACAATGAGTTTTGTCACCGTCACAGGATTCTGTTGTGAGAGTAAAATCCTGACCTGTTTCGAGGATGACTTTTTCGGGGAAATTGCCTGTACGGATTTCGGGACCTTTTGTATCGAGGAGTATTGCAATAGGCTTGTTGAGTTCCTTACGGAGCTTTTTCACGGCATCAATCTTGATTTTATGAGTGTCATGAGTCTGGTGTGACATATTTATTCTTGCCACGTCCATTCCGTTGAGCATAAGCTCTCGAAGTACATTTTCATCGTCCGTTGAAGGACCGAGTGTGCATATGATTTTGGTTTTTCGCATAATATCTCTCCTGACATTTTATTATGTAAATATCATACAATAAATCTTTACTTTTTACAAGAAAAAAATATGATTTTTTTTAAAGCACTTTTTTCGGCAGAAAATTGGAAAGTTCGAGAATTTTACACACATTTGTCTTAAAATAACCTTAAAAAAATTCAAGGAAAGTTTAAAAAAATACACATATTATAATTGGTTTTTTGAGTTCGGGTTGTGTAATTTCACGAAAACAAAAATTAGCACTTTAACTTATTATTGTTATGAAAAACTGTATAGAACGCCGAAAAGCTAAAAACTATTCGTTAAAACGACAGTTTTTTTTTGTTGATTTTGGAATATATTTCAAAATAAAATTCCATTTTGACAAAAAAGAGCTTTTGTAAAATAATTGAAAGGGGAAATTGTGAATTTCACTTGCTTTACAAATTTTAATAAAATGTTAAAATAATATTAATAAAAGTCAGTTGATGTATGCAGGAAACTGCGGAAGGGGTACATTGACGGGCTTAAAGATGAC
>CACXGJ010000021.1 GCA_902767125.1 uncultured Ruminococcus sp.
GCTCCGTGTATATCCAGCTTTCTCGGAGTCAACGCCCGACAATTCAGGTATTCCGTCTTGACCTTCACGATGGCGGTAGGATCATTGACAGTTGATTTTATACTGAAGCTGCATGAAAAGGGGCTTGTATGCTCACACAGTCTTATAGCCTGTTTTTTTGTATCAAGATAATACAGCTTTATCACTGCAACACCATCTACATCAAGTCTGTCACTCGAAATATTCTTTGACATAACCGAAGGACATATCCTGCATTTCAATATCCTCTCTATGTCGGGACAATAGTCAGGCAGGCTGAAATCCAGATCAACAGCCTGTTCGGAGCTTCCTTCAAAAACCTTTTCACAGACGAAGCAATTTTCCTTCTCAAACTGATATTCCATTCTATCCTCTCCCACGATTTTTTTATCTGTGGAATTTATATTATTCTTTTTATAAAAATATTCCATAAAAAAATATCCGTCAGCCCTGACCAACGGATATTTTTTTTCATATAAGTCTTTCACGGAGCTGCAAAAGAATCTTCTTTTCTCTCCTTGAGACCTGAACCTGTGTCATATTCAATTTTTTGGCTGCTTCGGATTGTGTCATGTTCCTGAAAAAACGCAGCCTTATCATTTCACGGTCTTTTTCATCAAGCCTTGATATTTCGGTATTGAGCGACATTATCTCGGTGATACTTTCATCGGGCGACTGAACGGGAATATCAGCCTGATTTTCCCCGTCATCATCTGTTATCGTGAGTGAGACAGGCTGCATTGAAGCTGTAAGAGCCTCCGAAACCTGTTCGGGTTCTATCCCCATTATATCCGAAAGCTCCTTGACACTCGGCTCTCTGCCGTTCTTCAATTCAAAGCTCTGTACCTCTCTTGTTACTTTCAGTGATAATTCCTTGAGTCCTCTTGAGATCTTCACAGCTCCTCCGTCACGAAACAGTCTTTTTATTTCACCGATTATGACAGGCACTGCATAGGTCGAAAACTTATATCCCAACTCACTTTTGAAATTGTCAAAGGCTTTTACAAGACCAAGGCAGCCTGCCTGATACAGGTCTTCATAATCTATCCCACGCCCTCTGAAACGCTTTGCACAGGCATGAACCAAACCTAAATTTTCTTTTATTGCGGTATCTCTGTCAGCCATTTCCCACCCTGCAGCTCAAACGCTTTTGAAATGTAACTGTCGTACCCCTTCCAACCTTTGAACTGACCTTGAGTCTGTCCGTAAAGCTCTCCATAACAGCAAATCCCAAGCCTGCCCTTTCGTCAGACGGTGCAGTCGTAAACAACGGTTCCATAGCCTTTTTTATATTCTCTATCCCACAGCCTGTATCACGTACCCTGATGATTATCAATGAATTTTCCTCTATTTTCACATTTATGTACACCTTACCGATAGTATCCTTGTAAGCATGTACCACACAATTTGTAACAGCCTCCGAAACAGCCGTCTTTATATCGTTCAGTTCACCGATAGTAGGATCCAACTGTGTCAGAAAAGCCGCCACCGCACATCTTGCAAATGCCTCGTTTGATGAACGGCTCTCAAAAGACAGATTCATTTCATTTTGCAGCTTCAAGCTTAACCCCACGCCTTTCTATAATATCCAAAGCATTCAGCCCCGACAGATTCATCATCCTTTCAAGCTCATCGGGAACATTTACTACTCTCACGATTCCTCCGTACAGTGCCATCAATCTGTATCTGCCCATTATAAGACCTATTCCCGAACTGTCCATAAATTTTACTCCCGAAAAATCCAGTCTTAAAAGTGACGGCTTTTTCATTTGAACGACTGCATCAATACTTTCACGCATATCCCTTGCGGAATGGTGGTCGATATCCCCTGAAAGATATGCTGTGATTTCTTCTTCGCCCTCGCTTATCCTCACCGAAATGATCCTCCTCTTTTCAAAATACATAATACTGATCTGCTCTGTATTTTCAAGTATATCATTTCATATATAATTTTTTTGTTGAAATAAGAAACCCCAAAAAACAAAAAAACGGATAACGGCATTTTTTATGCCGATATCCGCTTTAAAGTATCAGATAAGCTCCGAGATCAATTTTTCAAGTCTTTTCATATCATCGGTAGGTTCAAATCTTGCAACAACATTTCCGTTCCTGTCAACGACGAATTTTGTAAAATTCCACTTTATATCAGGATTATTCTTGTAATCCTTATCCGTCTTTTTCATCATAATATCCAGTGCCATTGCCTTGACACCCTTGCCGAATCCCTTGAAAGCCTGCTGTTCCTTGAGATAGGCATATAAGGGCAGAGCATTTTCTCCGTTGACATCCGATTTTTTCATCTGCGGGAACTGTGTATTATATTTCAGCGTGCAGAACTCATGTATCTCATCATCGGTACCGGGAGTCTGTCCTGCAAACTGATTGCAGGGGATATCTATTATTTCAAGTCCCTTGTCGTGATACCTTTCATACATTCCTTCAAGGTCTTTATAGTGCGGTGTAAATCCACAGCCTGTTGCTGTATTCACTATTATCATAACCTTGCCCTTAAATTCCGAGAGTGAAACTTCATCTCCCTTTGGTGTCGTAACAGAATAATCATAAATTCCCATAAATAAAACCTCCGTTTATTTTTCAGCTTTACAGCCGATAATCACACATTGACGACAGGATCAGTCGCTTATATCATAATCCTTTGATATGAACACCTTATAGTCGGGATATTTATCCTGAACACTTTTGCAGAGTTCCCTGAAAAATTCATCATCCGCACTGTAATCCACGACTATATCAAAACGAACAGTCTTTTCATTTTCATCCGCATAGAAGCCGTGCATCTGAAGCACCTTGTCCCCTGTCATTACCATTCTTGTTATATCGGACTGCATTTTGGCAATTTTATCACTTTTTGTATTGGCAGAATATATGCTGACACCTGTCATGATTATTTTATGCTCCTTATATACCATCTCACCTATTTTTCGTGTCAGCCTGTCTATACGGTCTGCTGTCATTGTATCGTCCACCTCGATATGAACCGAGCCTATACAAAAATCAGGTCCGTAATTGTCTATGAACAGATCATATGCTCCATGAACCTCGTCTATACTGCAAATCGTTTCCTTGACCGCTTTTGATATATCGCTGTCTATTCTTCTTCCGAGGATGTCATCAATAGTCTCTCTTATCATTTCAATGCCTGACTTTGTGATGAACAATGATATCACCACACCTACATAAGCCTCCAGACTGATGCCTGTCCAAAAATATATCATTGCCGATATAAATACCGACAGCGACAATATTGCATCAAAGAGTGCATCCGAACCCGATGATATAAGAGAACCCGAATTTATCCTTTCACCAACACCCTTAACATATCTGCCCAAAAAGAATTTTACTATAACTGCACTTCCGATTATTATAAGCGATACTATCGAATAATCGGGTATATCGGGAGATATTATCTTCTTGATAGATTCGATCAGGGCTGTAACACCTGCATATATAACTATTGCAGATACTACCATTGCACTTAAATATTCATATCTGCCATGACCGTAAGGATGATCCTTGTCAGGCTTTCTGCCTGCAAGTCTCGTTCCAAGAATGGTTATTACGGATGAAACCGCATCGCTCAAATTATTTACGGCATCAAGTATTACGGCAATAGAATTTGCCATCAGACCTACAACAGCTTTGAATATAACTAAAAATAAATTTGCAATAATGCCTATAACGGAAGTTTTTATAATTATCCGATTTCTGTCAACAGCATTATTTTCCAAATATATACCCCCGTTCAAAATATGATAATTGTATTTTATCAAATGTTTACATATTTGTCAATATTTCTTCTGAAAATATTATTTTTTTATGACAACTTGACACAGATAATTCTATGTGATACCATAAAATAGCTATCTATAAAAATATCGGAGTTTTTTTATGAAAGATAAGGTAAAAACCATCATCAAATGTAAATATACTGTTCCTGTCCTGCTGACCTTGGTAATAATGCTTCAGCTTCTGAATATCACAAATATTATCGTGAACAGAAAAAAGGATTATCATTTGGACGAGATCTTGAGCTACGGGCTTGCAAATAATTTTTATCAGGCTTATATAGAAAGACTTAACGCATGGTATGAGCCTGATGTTACCGATAATATGAATCAATGGATATCGGGAGACGTTTTAAGAGAATATGTCACTGTTCAAAGGGGTGAGCAGTTCCGTTATGATTCGGTATGGTACAATCAGTCGATAGAACGACATCCGCCATTGTTTTATGCGGTACTGCATACGATATGCTCATTCTTTCCCGATACATTTTCACCTGTATTCGGATATATCATAAACTTTGCCTGCTTCATCGCAACACAAATTTTTTTATACAAGCTCTCACGAAATATACTGAAATCAAAATATCTTGCCCTGACATTATGTGTTTTTTGGGGCTTTTCGGTTGGAGCTATTGATCTCACAATATTTATAAGGATGTATTGTATGCTTGCAATGTGGACAGTCATATTTCTGTATCTCCATTCAAGACTCATAATTACCGACAGCAAGCCCCTTTTGAAGCAGCTTGTACCTGTCATGCTGATCACACTGTGCGGTGCTTTGACACAGTATTTGTTTTTGTTCGTGGCATTTGTAACCGCTGTCTGCTTTTGCATAAGATACATTTTCAAAAAACAGCTCAAAATACTTTTAGCATACGGTTTCTCGGTTTTAGGTGCAGTTATATCAGCAATGCTGATATTCCCTGCTTATCTTCCGAATATGCTTACAGAAACCGAAAATGCTTCCGGTAATTTTTGGCATCAATGTCGGCTGTGCATAAGATACATCGCCGATGATATTTTTCCTCTTACAATATCCGACCTTATCTTTTGGACTACTGTCATAGGCTCTGTATTTATCTCATTGGCAATAATGTCAATACCTGTGCTGTGGCTTTTAAGGGATAAAAAATCTGTCATAGCTTTTTTGGGAAATATAAAAGGCTTTTTCACATCATTTAAAAATTTAAGCATCAAAAGGATATTTAAAAGTATATTTACAAGAGCAAAACAGATCAATTTTATTACACTTGTAATATTTCTTTGCATTACTTCCGTAATAGCCGTAACAGCACACAGTATCTCCTTTTTCAGCATGACCTATACGGACAGATATCTGTTTATAATATACCCTGCTGCAGCATTGATCATCGCCTGTATACTTGATTTTATATTCTTTTGGAGCAGACACAATAAACAGATAGTCATAGCTGTACTTCTTTCGGTCACGCTCATAAGACTGCCTGCTGCAGGTCTCAACTATCTTTTCAATTATCATAAGGATATCGGCGATCTCGGAACGCTCACCGCAAATTCCGAATGTATCTTTGTTGCTTCCGATTTCGGAGATACATGGATGGTAAACTATCTTCCTTCACAGATATATGACATTGACAACATTTTTTTGACATATCTCGGAGAACAATCCGAACATAAAAAAGAATTGGAAGCTATTAAAACAGATCATCCTATATATCTTATGTTCCAAATGCCTGAAAAATTTCCCGGAGAAGACGGTTATCAGTATTTTATCGAAAAGTATGACTATGAGCTTCAGGACACCGTGATCATTGATGCCGTGAAGGAAAATGAATTCAAAAAGATCTATCTTGATTTTTACAAGAGTCTCTCCATCACAAAAAACTTTGAATATATAGGAACAAATACCATTTTCGGACGTGAGTATGAGATATACAGGCTGGCATGACTCAAAGCAAAAATATTTTCAAACTGCATATAAATTCATATCCCATGCGGGTATATGAGGATGCTGACGGAGATATATTTTATAATCGGGATTTATCTCATGCAGAAGAAGCGGAAGCTCAAATATGTCTTCACTCCTGTGATACAACGCAATATTGAGCTTCGGCTTGTCACGCCTCAATGTATTTATTCCTCCCAAAAGCGCCTGCTTTTCTGCACCCTCTACATCAAATTTGATATATGAGACCTTCTGTACCTGATACAATGTATCTATCTTTGTAACAGGTACTTTTTTTGAGCCTCCGATATGTATTGACGAGCCACGCCCCAATGAAGCATCAAAATACATATCACCGTCACTGCTCCATATCCCCATGTTCCATAATCTTATATCAGAAAGACTTTTGGTATATTCCATGAGCTTTCTGTAATTTTTCCTGTCAGGCTCAAGTGCAGTTATATTCTTGTAATGACCACCCGTATATCTTAAAAATTCCTCTACCGTATCGCCACGATATGCACCCAAATCCAAATAACTTTCATTCCTGCCTAAATTTAATATCTTAAAAGCCTCGTCTTTATCCGTAAAAATATCCGTCAGATATTTCAATTCACCGCTCAATTTGAAATTTATTTCATTTTCAAATACTTTTTTTGAAAAGTCATCTGCAAAAATATCAAACACTTTTTCAAATTTATCTCTGTTTGAATCATAAAATTCTTTATTAAAAATATTATCGCCATAAACGGGAACATCAGGTGCAAAAACTTTATGCTTTTGTGCAAGACCAAGTATATTTTCAATTACATCTGTTCTTTGTGAACCAAATGCTGTCAGTATGATAATATCATCCTGTTCAAGCTCGGAAAGTTTTTTCACCGTAAATCCCCTGAAACTCTGTCCCCTGACAAAATCATCACTTGCCATTACACCATATATATTAATATTCAGCCTTTCAAGCTCATTTATTATCTTATCCGCACCGTTGCCCATACCGTATATAATAATATTTTTACCCGAATTTTTCAGACAACTCCATATATCTCTTTCTATAATATTCATTTCAATCACCCGTAAAAAATTCTATCATTTTACGGAATATTATTCAA
>CACXGJ010000022.1 GCA_902767125.1 uncultured Ruminococcus sp.
CATATTTTCAAAATATTTCATTGTGATACATTCCTTCTGTCTGTCAGTCAGTTCATTTTCGAGAGCAATCCTGACTATCTGTTTCATTCGTTTTATTTTGGGATTTTCCGAATCATCATTTTCAAAAAATCTCTGGAATGAAAAGTAATCGAGCTTGTCGGCTTCAAACGGAGTTTCCCTTCTCAAAAAGCAACACCCTTTCGTTTTGTAAGATCTTCCGCTATATGCATACAGTCAAGATACATATGATATAAGCTTGAGATACGGAAATTTATATCTTTAAGCTGTTCGGTCGGGGCGGTCAAAAGGGAATTTTTAAGTTCTTTGATTTTTCCTTTAATTGTTACGGCACTTTCAAAATATTCTTCAGCCCATTCTTTATACGTCATTGCCGATCTCCTTTCTACACGATTAGTGTATCGAAAATATAAAAATATAAACGAACTCTGAAATCACGTTACGTGTAGTTCGTTTTTTGTAATTACAAGTATAACCGATTTTTTCAAAAAATCAAGAGGTAAATGAAAATTCGTTTAATTGCACAATATGTGTGCTTTGGATTTTTATAAAGTGCTGAAAAAATTTTTAGGGCTTGCATATAACACATCATGTGTGTTATAATATTATAAAAATCGTAGAAAGAGGTTTGTTTTATGAAAAACACTTTGGGTGGCAGAATAAGAGCATTGAGAAAAAGGAACTTTATGAGTCAGGCGGAGCTTGCCGGAAAGATAGGTGTTTCGGCATCGGCTGTGGGTATGTATGAACAGGACAGGCGTACTCCCGATAATGAAACTTTGATGGAATTTTGCAAAATCTTCGGAGTGACTTCGGATTATCTTCTCGGATTGACAGAAAGTTATGATTATGATGTGAGCGATGTGCTTGACGATTTTACAAAAAAGCTGTCGGAGCAGGAAAGTCTTATGTTTGACGGTCAGCCGCTTACGGACGAAGAAAAAGAACAGGTTTTTAAAGCTATAAATTATGTAGCAAGGCTTGCTGAAAGACTATCAACGGAATGAAAAGGGGGAATTGTATGACCAAAGTTGAGCAACGGGTTATTGAATTGATAAATGAGCATGGTACGGCAGAGCCAAAGAATATTTGTGAGAATATGGGAATAATAATTTTGTCATTGGAGCTTCCTGAAAGAGTAAACGGTTTTGTGATGAACCGAAAGGGAATATGGTTCATTGTTCTGAATGATATGCTAAATGATGATCAGAAGCGTTTTACAACGGCACATGAACTCGGTCATATAATCCTGCACGGATATGCAAATTCGATAAATATGAGCTGTAATACAGGTTTTTGTGTTTCAAGATATGAGCGTGAGGCGGATATGTTTGCAGCATACCTTCTGTTGCAGGCTGAATATGATCAGTATATGGATTATGAAACACTCACTTTGGATCAGGTCTCACAGATCACACATATTCCGCAGTCAAGGGTGGATAATTTATTTTTTTAAGGCGGTGATCATGATGAAGCTGTTTTTGAAATATGACGGAAGTTATGGGGATTACGGATTTGAGATTCTTGATGAAACGGCATATACGAAATACACTGTTTCCGTTAGAACCGAAAAAAATAAGCAGAGGATCATCATAAAAAACCTTAATGATCAGACGATTGCAGAGATATTCAATAAGAATATAGTATTCAGATATTTTTCCGTAAAATGTACGGGACGTTTTTATATACTTTTTCCTGTTCTGAAGGAGTACTTTGCATTTATGATATACGGAAGTACCTACAGATTTGCGGGTGACATTGCACATGGCAGCTTCTCTTTGATAGATGTTGACAAAAGCCCGATAATGACTCAAAAGAAATGCTGGGGAAAATGCGGAGAAGGCTTTGAACTCAATATATACAGCGAGGAACAGGAAATTTTTTCAATATGCTGTGCTGTCTGTGCGGCAATTTATATGACGGCATCGGATACTAAAATACAAATGGTAGGGGATGCCTGAATTTAAGTGAGAGATGATATTTTTTTCATATACGCTATTGACAATGATGTTGATATATGTGAAAATAAAGTGAGGGTATTTTTTGACCTTGCAGTGTGGTGAATGTGTTGAAGGATATAAAAATTCTTGAAAGTGTTTTCAAAAGCGATTCAAAAAGCTATGGAAATATAATATTTCCGATATCTGCTGGTGCTGTGTTATATGGCAAGGATGATATTGTGCTTCAGATGCGTTATGATACAGGTGACAATATTTCAAATAAAAATCCGTTCTACTGTGAATTGACAGTTCAATACTGGGGATGGAAAAATCTGAAGTGTGATGTGTGCGGTATTTTTCATCAAAGGCGTTTTCTTGACCTTTCGGAGAGGAACAAAAAATATCCTTACACGATAGCTGAAAGGTCTGATGAAGCGACCTTGGAAAATGCGTGTCTGAATTACGGAAGGCTCTGTGAATTGACCGACAGATACGGCATTATCGCAAACAGGCGTGAAGACCTCTATGAAAGTGTTGAAGACTTCTATAACAAAAATGACCGTCATCAGTTTGATGATATAGGACTGCTGAAAGATATTATCAAAGAAAAATATCCCGAATATCATCCGTCAGCTCAAAAATATTTCAAAGGTACTTGTTCCTATTTCTGCAATGTGTTCATCATGCAGAAAAAGCAGTTTGACGATTACAGCAGGTGGATGTTTGACATTCTTTTTGAATATGAAAAACGTAAGCCCAAAAATTTATTTTATCCCCGTGAGATCGGAAAATTGGGTGAAAGGCTTTTCGGTGTCTATATGACTTATATCATGGATAATACGGACATATCATATACTGAATTTCCACGGATACATTTTTCGGATGTGAACGGTACTACAATGAAAAATCTCTCTTTCAACAAATATCTTTATCATATTTGTCCCCCAGGAACAAAGCGGAGAGCATTTTTGCGTAAATTAAAAAAATAGATATACAGAAAGGACAGTTTTACTATGTACGATTATTTAGTGGTCGGTGCAGGACTTTTCGGAGCAATATTTGCACATGAGGCAAACAAGAGAGGCAAGAAAGTTCTTGTCATCGACAAGAGAAACCATATCGGCGGAAATATCTATTGCGAGAAGATAGAGGACATAAATGTACACAAGTATGGGGCTCACATATTCCATACAAATGACAAAAGGGTTTGGGAGTATATCAATCAGTTTGCGGAGTTCAATAATTATATCAATTCTCCTGTTGCAGTATATAAGGATGAACTCTATAATCTGCCGTTCAATATGAATACCTTCAGCCGTCTGTGGAATATAAAGACACCTGATGAGGCTAAAAAGATAATTGCCGATCAGATAGCCGATCTTGACATTGATGAGCCGAAAAACCTTGAAGAACAGGCTCTGAAGCTTGTAGGACGTGATGTTTACGAGAAGCTTATCAAGGGCTATACAGAAAAGCAGTGGGGACGTTCATGCACAGACCTTCCTGCATTCATCATAAAAAGACTTCCCTTGAGATTTACATTTGACAACAACTATTTCAATGCACGTTATCAGGGCATACCTATGGGCGGTTATACTCCGATTATAGAAAAAATG
>CACXGJ010000023.1 GCA_902767125.1 uncultured Ruminococcus sp.
CATCACCGTCATAATTCTTACAAGCCCAGATATAACCGCCGTCTGAACGGATGACTCTTGCAACAGCGTCATCAATGAGAGTATAGAAGAAAGTTATTCCTGCTTCGGCAAATTTATCTTTGTATTCGTTCTCAAATATTTCATTGAAAATATCCTTGAATCTGTGGTCATATTTTTTGGAGTTTGTATCTTTTGTAGCAAACCAGAGGTCTTGTTTTTTGTCGAGAGCAAAGTTGAAGCAGGCTCTTGCAAAGCTGGCAATACTCTTGTCAATGTTGTGTAAGCCCTGAATGATACCGTCAGTTGCAAAGTCATGAATGAGCTGACGAGTTTCATTGCCGTTTTCGTCTGTTACAACGAGTTCGGCTTTTGAGCCGCCTTTAACGACCATTTCTGTGTTTTTGTAAACATCACCGTAAGCGTGACGGGCAATGGTAATAGGCTTTGTCCATGTAGGGATATAAGGAGTAATTCCCTTTACAACGATAGGTGTTCTGAAAACAGTTCCGTCAAGGATAGCTCTGATGGTACCGTTTGGTGATTTCCACATCTGTGACAAATTATATTCCTTGACACGCTCTGCATTTGGAGTGATGGTTGCACATTTTACTGCAACACCATATTTTTTTGTAGCTTCAGCGGAATCTACTGTGACTTGATCTTTGGTTTTTTCCCTGTTTTCAAGACCGAGGTCATAGTATTCTGTTTTGAGATCAACGTAGGGGAGAATGAGAATATCCTTGATCATTTTCCAGATAATCCTCGTCATTTCATCTCCGTCCATCTCAACGAGAGGGGTAGACATTCTTATTTTTTCCATGGGATATTCGTTCCTTTCTTAATTGCTGTGTTTTGTATAGTCAAGCAGACCGCCTGCAAGAATGATATCTCTTGTACGTCCCGAAAGCTCGCATTTAACGGGTATCTCCTTGCCATTGGAGTTGTTGATGATAACAAGGTCTTCCTTGCCGTCGGCGATGAGCTGACGGACATTCGGAATGGAAAGGCTGTCAAGTTCATTTATGCTGTCGTAGTCGGATTCGTTTACGAATGTGAGAGGAAGGATGCCTGCATTTATGAGATTAGCACGGTGTATACGGGCAAAGGATTTAACGACAACGGCTTTTACACCGAGATAGAGAGGTGCAAGAGCGGCATGTTCACGTGAAGAACCCTGACCATAGTTGATGCCGCCGACAATGATACTGCTACCGAGCTGCTTTGCACGGGCAGGGAAATCCTTGTCACATACCGTGAAGCAGTGTTCGGAGATAGCGGGGATATTTGAACGCAGAGGAAGTATTTTTGCACCTGCAGGCATGATATGATCTGTTGTGATGTTGTCGCCTACCTTGAGAGAGCAGGGAACTGTTATATCCTCCTGTAACGGAGCAGTCGCAGGATAGGGCTTTATATTAGGACCTCGGAGTACCTCAACGCTGTCCATTTCCTCAACGGGAGCAGGAGCAATGACCATATTGTCATTGAAGTCAAACTTTTCGGGGAGAGGGATATCAACAGCTTCACCGAGAGTTCTCGGATCGGTGAATACACCTGTGAGAGCGGAAGCAGCGGCAGTTTCGGGACTTACAAGATATATCTGACCGTCACGGGTGCCTGAACGACCTTCAAAGTTACGGTTGAATGTACGCAGAGAAATGCCCTTGGAGTTTGGAGACTGTCCCATTCCTATGCAGGGACCGCAGGCACATTCAAGTATCCTTGCACCTGCTTCGATGATATCAGCCAAAGCACCGTTTCTTGCAAGCATATTATAGACCTGCTTTGAACCCGGAGCAATTGCAAGGCTCACATTCGGAGCAACGGTCTTTCCCTTGAGGATAGCTGCTACTCTCATCAGATCAAGGTAAGATGAATTGGTACATGAACCGATACATACCTGGTCTATCTGTTGAGAACCTATTTCCTCGATAGTTTTCACATTGTCGGGACTGTGCGGACAAGCAGCCATCGGAACCAGCTTTGAAAGATCAATGTCGATGACCTCGTCATAAACTGCATCAGCATCAGGAGAAAGCTCTGTCCAGTCATCTTCACGTCCCTGTGCAGCCATGAATGATCTTGTTATTTCATCAGACGGGAATATTGATGTAGTAGCACCAAGCTCCGCACCCATGTTGGTGATCGTAGCTCTTTCGGGTACAGTGAGAGTTTTAACGCCTTCACCGCCGTATTCGATAATTTTACCTACACCGCCCTTAACTGTCATAATGCGGAGAACTTCAAGGATGATGTCCTTTGCGGATACCCAAGGCTGAAGCCTGCCGGAAAGGTTTATGCGGACCATCTTCGGCATAGATATGTAATAGGCACCTCCGCCCATAGCAACAGCAACATCAAGACCACCTGCACCGATAGCAAGCATACCGATACCGCCGCCTGTGGGGGTATGGCTGTCGGAGCCGATGAGAGTTTTGCCGGGTTTGCCGAAGCGTTCAAGATGCACCTGATGACAGATCCCATTGCCGGGACGTGAAAAATAAATGCCGTGTTTTTTGCAGACCGACTGGATAAATCTGTGGTCATCAGCGTTTTCAAAGCCTGTTTGGAGAGTGTTGTGGTCGATATAAGCAACGCTTTTTTCGGTTTTGACTCTCGGTACACCGATAGCCTCAAATTCAAGATAAGCCATTGTTCCTGTAGCATCTTGAGTAAGAGTCTGGTCGATTTTAAGACCGACCTCACTGCCGACAGTCATTTCACCGCTTAACAAGTGAGTTTTGATGATTTTTTGAGCGATAGTATAGCCCATGATAAAATATCCTCCTTTTATAGAAATACAATAATATTATCCGTCAAAATGCTGTATTTGTCAATGATTATTTATGCAAAAAATGAAGACTGCAAAAAATTTTTCTCTTACGGAATTTCAAAACCATATTTTGTCGGACAAAAGTTTAAAAATATATTGCTAAATTTTCGGTCAGCCATTATAATATAAACATGTATATCCGAACAGAATATTGAAAGGTGTGGACAGCATGAAGAAGAAAATAAGTTTATTGCTTGCTTTGCTTATGACCGCAGGCTTTGCAGGCTGTAACGGAGGAAATGAAAATTCAAATAATACAAGTATCGCATCATCATCGGTATCTCAAGTGTCAGAGGTGTCGGAGAGTAAAGCCTCCGATGTATCATCCGAAGCATCACAGCAGTCAAGTGAGCAAAAATCCGAGCCGACTGAATCAAGTGTGATTTCACAGTCAAGTGTGAAGGATGAGTCATCCGAGAGTACTGTCAGTGAACTGTCACAGGCTTCAAAGGAAGCTTCGCAAAATTCTGTTGAAGAAACGACTTCGACAGAGCCGTCAAAAACCGAACCATCAAAAACAGAGCCGTCAAATAATAATGAGCCGAGCGTTCAGGTATCAAGTGAAGCTCCAAAAACCGAGCCGTCAAACACAGAATCAAGTGCTGCTTCGGAGCCGTCAAAGGTTGAACCACAACCCCAACCTCAACCGACTCCCGAACCCGTCAAGCCTGATACGCCTGTTTCGGATAATGATATAGGCGGAATGGAACTCTATGAACAGCTTTTTAATATTGAAAATGCTGTTACTGTTGATATATCTATGGATAAGAGTGAGATAGACAAGCTTCAGGCAGATTATCAGAAATATACGGCAAGGGATGAAAATAAAAAATCCGAGATATACCGTAAGGCAAATGTTACTATAAAAGTCGGCTCAAAAAGCTATACGATAGATGAGGTCGGTATACGTCTCAAGGGAAATCAGTCGCTGGAGCCGTTTTATGCCTCAAACGGAACTCCTAATATATGCAGCTTCAAGTTGAGCTTTGATGAGACCTTTGATGACAAGGATGAATATGGAAGCAGTGCAAAGGTATGGAATGATGATAATGCACGCAAGGCAAGAAAAAAACGTACTGTTGCGACACTTAATGAATTGGATATAAAATGGAATATCACCTATGACAATACGAATATCAGAGAA
>CACXGJ010000024.1 GCA_902767125.1 uncultured Ruminococcus sp.
ACAAATACAAAAAATCCGTTGCCGTCAGCGGTACTCACGGCAAAACCACAACTACTTCCATGATAACCCAGATTTTCACAATGTCCGACTTCGACCCGACTGCCGTTATCGGTGCAAAACTTCCGTTCATAGGCGGAAACAGCCGTATCGGTCAGTCTGATATTATGGTCTGTGAAGCCTGCGAATACGTTGATACATTTCTCCACATCTACCCCACTGTATCAGTTATCCTCAATGTTGATGAAGACCATCTCGATTATTTCGGCACTCTCGACAGAATAAAACAGTCTTTCACGAAATTCATCTCTCAAACCACATCTCTTATCGTCATAAACGGTGATGATGAAAATTCTATGGAATGTGTCAGAAATGCCGATACAAGCTCCAAAAATATCGTTACCTTCGGCTTCGGTGAAAACAATGATTTCCGTGCAGTTCTCACAAACAAGCCTGATGATGTATTCGACAGCTTCGACCTTATCCATGACGGCAAAACTCTCTGCAACATTTCACTCCGTGTCCCCGGAAAATTCAATGTGATGAATGCTCTTGCCGCTTCCGCCGCTACTATCTCAATGGGCGTTTCTCCCGAAAATGTCAAAAAAGCTCTCGAAACATTCGGCGGTGCTCACAGACGCTTTGAAGTCCTCGGGCAATTTGACGGCATTACCGTTGCAGATGATTTTGCACACCATCCCACTGAACTCCGTGCAACTCTCACTACTGCAATGAATATGAAATTCAAAAATGTTTGGGCGGTTTTCCAGCCCCACACTTTTTCAAGAACTTATATGTTCCTTGACGAATTTGCAGAGGTACTCTCCATCCCCGACCACGCTGTATTATCTGAAATTCTCCCTGTGCGTGAAACGAATACCTACAACATCTATGCAAAAGACCTTGCCGATAAAATTGACGGCTGTGTATGGTTCAAGACCTTTGAGGAAATTGCCGACTATGTAACTCAAAAAGCTCAAAGCGGTGACCTTATAATAACTATTGGCGGCGGCAATGTATATATGTGTGCCAATATGATAGTTAAAAAATTGGAATCGAAAAATAAAATATGAGGAATAAAGAATGTTAAATACTCATCATTCCTCACTCCTAACTCCTCATTTATAAAAAGGTTGTGATGTTAAAGTTGGATAAAAGGCTTAAACTCTATGGATTTAATAATCTTACAAAAACTTTGAGTTTTAATATATATGACGTATGTTATGCCAAAACAGAAAGAGAACAAAAAGATTATATCGCCTACATTGACGAACAATATAATTCGGAACGTCTTACAAGTATTCTCTGTCAGGTCACTGAAATGATAGGTGCTTCTGTCCTCAATATCTCAAAACAGGACTATGATCCGCAAGGGGCAAGCGTTACCCTACTCATATCCGAAAAAGGTCTGCCCGAAAAAATAGACAAATCCTGCAACTGCGGAAAATATACAAATGTTCCCGAAATAATTGCCGCCCATCTTGACAAAAGTCATGTTACTGTCCACACATATCCCGAATATCACCCTCATAATGCTATCGCAACCTTCCGTGTTGACATTGATGTTTCGACCTGCGGCACCATCTCTCCTTTGAATACCCTTGACTTCCTCATCGACAGCTTCGATTCCGATATAATTACAATCGACTACCGTGTACGTGGATTTACAAGGGATACTGACGGCAAAAAGCTCTTTATCGACCACAAGATAACCTCAATACAGGACTATATCAAAGAGGAAACTCTCAAACGCTATGATACGGTCGACATAAACGTATATCAGGCTAATATCTTCCATACACAGCTCCTTATAAAAGAAATGGAACTTCAGAACTATCTCTTTAAAACCGATGTGTATGAGATTCCTCCAAAGGAACGTCTTGCTATTTCAAACAGCTTACGACGTGAAATGATAGAAATTTTCAGCGGTCAGAACGTATATGAGTGAGAAGTGAGAAGTGAGGAGTGAGAAGCGAAGAGTGAGAAATGAAAAAATGAAACTTGACCAAAATAAAGCCCCTGTATATCAGGCTCTATGCGAATATCGTGAAAACAGAATAGTATCATTTGATGTCCCGGGACACAAGCAAGGTAAGGGCAATCCTGTCTTAACTGAATTCCTCGGAAAACAGTGCATGAGCGTTGATGTAAATTCCATGAAACC
>CACXGJ010000025.1 GCA_902767125.1 uncultured Ruminococcus sp.
AATGCGGTGGGTATAATCTGCACTTTGCATTCGGGAGTGGTATACTTGTCGGAAAATCCATAAAATAGGTGAAGTTACGATCAGAATAAATGAAGTTGCTTTAAGCCTTGAGTATGATGAAACAAGTCTGAAAAAGGCGGCGGCTAAAAAACTCAATATATCCGTTGCGGATATAAAATATATATCTTTGTATAAAAGAAGCGTTGATGCAAGAAAAAAGGATAATGTACATTTTACGGCAACAGTCGATATAAAAACCGAAAATGAAAACAGGATAATAAAGAAATGCAAAAACGCTGTTTTGGTTGAGGAATATAAGTATGATTTGCCGAAGTGCGGGAAATTACCCAAAAGACCTGTTATAATAGGCAGTGGACCTTGCGGGATGTTTGCGGCACTTATCCTTGCACAATGCGGTCAGAATCCCATTGTTATTGAAAGAGGTCGAGACGTTGACAGCCGTACAAAAGATGTCAATGGATTTTGGTCGGGTGAGGCTCTTGATGAAACATCAAACGTGCAGTTCGGTGAGGGCGGTGCAGGGACTTTTTCTGACGGTAAATTGAACACGGGTACAAAGGATAAGCGTATCAGAAAAGTCCTTGAAGAATTTGCGGAAAACGGCTCTCCAAAGGAAATTCTCTATCTTGCAAAGCCCCATATCGGTACGGATATGCTTAAAACCACAGTAAAAAATATCCGTCAAAAGATAATTTCGCTTGGCGGGGAATATCTCTTTGAAACAAAACTGACGGATATAAAAGTCACTGACGGAAATGTTACGGCAGTTGAATTGCAAAGGCAAAATGAAATGTTCACTGTTGAAACGGACAATGTTATCCTTGCAATAGGTCACAGTGCAAGAGATACATTTGAGATGATGAAAAATAAAAATATCGCTATGGAGCAAAAGCCGTTTGCAATAGGTGTCAGGATAGAGCATTTGCAGGAGATGATAAATAAGAGTCAGTACGGCAGCTTTTGGAATAACCCGAATCTTTCAGCGGCAGATTATAAATTAGCTGTTCATTTGAATAATGGCAGAGGTGTATTTACATTCTGTATGTGTCCGGGAGGAAGTGTTGTAGCGGCTGCAAGCGAACATGGAAGACTTGTTACAAACGGCATGAGTGAATTTGCCCGTGATAAAGTGAATGCCAATTCCGCTTTGTTGGTCGGCATAAATCCAAATGATTTCGGCAGTGAGGATATACTTGCAGGAGTACAGCTTCAAAGACGGCTTGAAGAAATGGCATTTCATGCAGGCGGTGAAAATTATCATGCTCCCGTACAGCGTGTATGTGATTTCCTGAAAAAGCAAAAATCCATTGAAACAGGCTCGGTAATTCCAAGCTATAAACCGGGTTATACACTTACAAATTTGGATATATGCTTGCCCGAATACATGGCAAACTCTTTAAGAGAAGGCATTGTTCAGATGGATAAAAGACTGAAAGGCTTTGCAGACGGTGATGCAGTTTTGACGGCAGTTGAAAGCAGGAGTTCATCACCTGTAAGGATATTGAGAGATGACAGTATGCAGTCGGTTTCAGTGAAAGGGCTGTATCCGTGCGGAGAGGGTGCAGGCTATGCAGGAGGCATAGTTTCAGCGGCAGTTGACGGCATAAAAGCCGCCGAAATGATATTGAATGAAAAGTGAATATCAGGAAATAATAAAAACTTGCTTCCTCATAAATTAAAGAAGCAAGTTTCTTTTTAACGATGTTGATATGGAATTTATTTTTTTACAACCCACATAGGAGCGTGTTTGCCGTTGGAACTACTGGGGCATTTTCCAAACATCGGAGGAGGAGGAATTAATCTTGTAGTCGTAGTAGCAAGACCTTGTGTTTTGCAGTATCGACACTGGACGACATATTTTGTTGTAGCCATAACATTTTCACCTCTTTCCTTTTGTATGATTTCTGTTAATATTATAATCTCTATAAAGATAATTGTCAATAGTTATAAGAGTAATTAGTGAAAAATTTTTTTGTTATCATTTACATAAAAAATAAAGTAAATGGTGGTGCAGATTGTATGAATGTAGGCAATCGTATTAAATTTTTCAGGTTACTGAGAGGAATAAGTGTTAATGCTTTGGCAAAGTCGGCAGGCGTATCACAAAGTTATTTGAGAGATGTGGAATTGGGAAATAAAAATCCTACTGTCAGCTTTATAGAGATAATTTGTCAGGCTTTGGATATTTCATTGATTGATTTCTTTAATGAAAATAATGCTCAAATGATTGAAGAACACCCTTTAATCAAAAAAATATACGGAATGTCAAAGGAAGAAAAAGATGCTTTCCTGCACTTATTGGAAGTTTTGAAAAAATAATTTTATGGCAAAAACAGATTGAAATTCTACTGAAATAATATTATAATAGTTTTCGGGGAGTGAATATATGGAAAGAGGAAAGTTTATTGTATTTGAGGGCATTGACGGTTCGGGCAAGGGTACACAGATAAATCTGCTTGTCGAGGAAATGAAACGGCAGGGCAGAACGGTCTATCAGACCGCTGAACCGACAAATTCCGTGACAGGCGGTATTTTG
>CACXGJ010000026.1 GCA_902767125.1 uncultured Ruminococcus sp.
AAAGCTGAAATACATATCATACGGCAATTCGCTTTTTATCATCTCTATCAGAACAAGACAGCCGAATCTGTCATCAATGGCTTTTGATATGATTCTTCCGTCCTTGTTTTCATAAGGACTGTCAAACACCACCATATCACCCAAGGAAACATATTTTTCCGCATCTTCTTTATCCTTTGCACCGATATCTATGCAAAGGCTGTCCATAGATGGAACTTTCTTTCTCTCGTCAGCACTTGATAAATGAATGGGCTTGGCATTTACTACACCCGATATTTTATTTTTGCCGACTTTTACTTGTTTGGCGAATACCGCTGTATCATTTATTCCTCCCACACTTACAAATTTCAGTGTGCCGTCTGATTTTATATCCGTCACGATAAATCCCACTTCGTCCATGTGTGCCGATAAAAGGAGCTTTTTCTTTGGGGAAAGCCTGCCTTTCTTGAATACAAGGACATTACCCATATTGTCAACGGTAATTTCATCGGCATGATTTTTTATTTCGGAAATAATAATTTCCCTTACTTCATCTTCAAAGCCTGACGGTGCATCGGCTTTGCACAGTCTTTCCAAAAGTCCGTAATCAAGCATTGCAGACACCTCCGTTTTCCGCATATATCTCAAGAAGTTCAGCTATTTTCTCCATGTCACCAAGTGAAACTACCTCAACCTGTGTGTGCATATTCTTTTCGGGTATTGATATACAGCCTGTCATGATACCGCCCCTTGATGATGAAATTCTATCGGCATTAGTCCCCGTTGAGCCTCCGCACACTTCATAGTCACAGTCCATTTCAAGCTGTTTTGCAATGTCCTTGATTTTATCTGTAACTTTCTTTGACAAAACAGGCGATATACTTATAATAGCACCACAACCTATCTTACCGCTTTTTTCATCAGGTACACCATCCTGCTTTGCAAAGCCCACATCTACAACTATTGCTTCATCGGGCTGAAGTGTATAAGCGGATATACCTGCACCCAATTCACTTGTTTCCTCTTGTACGGAAAATACAAACGACAGCCTGCACGGAATATCTTTATTTTTAAGCAATTCCGCACACTTCACCAACACCGCACACCCTGCACGGTTATCCAATGCCGACACAGCCACCCGATTATTCAGCAATTCCCTGAACTCACTGCAAACTATTATCTTATCGCCAAGTGAAACAAGCTCATTCACCTTTTCGACAGGCAATCCTGTATCTATCCAAATCTTATCCTTTGAAAGCTCATCATCATTCTTTGACAAATGCGGAGGCATTGTACAAACAACACCCAAAATATTTTCTTTTCCAAGAACTTTTACGGCACTGCTTTGAAGTGTACGCAAATCAATTCCCCCGACAGGTTCAGCCTTGATAAATCCCTCGTCATTTATGTAGGTAACAACAAGTCCTATCCTGTCAATGTGGGCATCAAACATTATATGCTTATCCGAATTTTTATTGCCCATTGTAACGAGAATATCTCCCATATTATCAGCCGACACTTCCGCAAAGTCTCCGACCAACTCTTTTATGACATCAAGCATTTCATTTTCGCTTCCCGAAACGCCCCTGTCAATGCACAATTTTTTCAAAATTTCTTTCATTTTATCTCACTTTCCAATTTTTTAATTTCCTCGTCAATATTCAACCGCATACCGTGAAGCGACCTTATTTCCGACTTTTCGTGTTCCGTCAAGTCATCAATAAAAATACACCATTCATTAGGATATCCCCCTACAAACTGCATTTTAGGCATATTTCTTTGACTTGGCTTTTGTATCCATAAACACGGCTTGCCATAAAATACTTTCAGTTCAAGCACTTCATTTTTATATCTGACAAATTTCATATCATTTCAGTTCATTTACAATTCTCTTAAAATGCAAGCCCTTTTCAGCAAAATTCTTGTACATATCAAAGCTTGCACTTGCAGGCGACATTGATACTATATCTCCCGATACAGCGTTTTCCCTTGCTTTCTGCACAGCCTCCTCCATGCTGTTTACACGGATGATTACAGGATTTCCCTCTTTATATGTCGGGGCATTTTTGGTTGCCGCTTCAATTTTATCCGCCGTTGCACCGAACAATATCAATACCTTTACTTTTTCGGGAACAACTGCTCCCATTTCATCATACGGGATATGCTTATCATATCCGCCCGAGATAAGTATTATCTTCCTGTCATACAGTGAAAGTGTACCCTTAACTGTCCTTGTAGGGCTTGTTCCGATAGCGTCATTATAATATTTCACTCCGTCCAATTCTCTGACAAGCTCTGCTCTATGCTCAACTCCGTTGAAATTCATTGCTACATCCTTGATAGTTTCAGCCGTTGCCATTCCCCATACTGCACATATTGCCGCAAGGTAATTCTCTATATTATGCAGACCGGGTATTTTTATATCTGTCGCTTTCATGATAACAGTTTCCCTGCCATACTCATTCATAATAATTTCACCGTTCTCGGACAGGTATGCACCATTACCAACTTTATTTCTGCGTGAAAATTTCAATACCTGACCTCTTGTATATGGTTCAAAGGAATTTGAAATATCATTGTCGAGATTAAGTACA
>CACXGJ010000027.1 GCA_902767125.1 uncultured Ruminococcus sp.
CTGATAACCGCCCTGCTGATAGCTGTTATTCTGATAGTTATTATTCTGATAATTATTATTCTGGTAGTTGTTGTAACCACCGTTATTACCGCCTGACGATTCCGGCTTTGAGTCACAGAACTCAACATTTTCAGCAACAACATCTGTTGTATAACGCTTATTGCCGTCCCTGTCGGTATAAGATCCGGTCTGTATTCTTCCGGTAAGAGCTATACGTCTGCCCCTTGCGAAATATTTACTTATAAATTCCGCTGTTTTACTCCATGCAACTATATTGATGAAATCTGCCTGACGCTCCTCGCCCTGACGGACAAACTGACGGTCAACAGCTATGCTGAACCTTGTATAAGCAAGTCCGTTTTGAGTATGTTTAAGCTCGGGATCTGCGGTAAGTCTGCCGATCAAAGATACGTTATTCATAAAAAACTGCCTCCTCAATCAAGCCTCTTTTTTGATGATCATTGAACGGAGAACACCGTCCGTTATCTTTGTGATTCTGTCGAGTTCTGCCGGAAATTCGGCATCCGACTTGAAGTCAAAGAGAACATAATATGCATCTGTTTCCTTGTTGATAGGATAAGCAAGTCTTCTCTTGCCCCACTCGTCAACATTTTCAACAGTAGCATTCTTCTCGATAAGCTCTCTGAACTTCTTTACAGTCTCGTTAACAGCTTCTTCACCGAGTTTGAGAGAAACCACGATCACTGCTTCATAAGAATTGATAACTGCCATTTTTATTGCACCTCCTTCTGGACTTATGACCCTCTTTTACGAGGATAAGGAAAGCTGCACAATTTTGTGCAACAGTGCAATTATACCATTTTGTCACATGATTGTCAATAGAGACTCTTTTATTTTTTTAATTTTTATTTATCCGTTTAATTTATTTCTCAGATTTTCAATTTGAATGGAAATTATCATCATTTCATCAAGAACCGATGTATGTTCACTCATAAGTCTGCTATACTGCTTGCTTACAATGATTATATCAGCCAAATCTTCCGAAGAATCTTTGATGCTTTCCCATTCTTGTTTCTTTTTTTCGACTTCGGATTCTAATTCAATGGATTTTTCGGTAAGTCTTTCAAGTTCTTCCTCATATTCTTCTATTTTCTTACTGATGAGCGAATTTTCATTTTCATTATCCAAAAATCCACCCATTTCCTGCAATGACATTTCATCAGACATAATAAAATCATCTCATTTTTAATTTATAAGTTAAATTTATTTATCAGTTCTTCCAATTTTGGTTTCATGCTTAATATTTCTGTCAAAACAGCATTTTGTTCACGAATAAGTGCAAGATACTCCTCACCACAGCGGACTATTTCGTACATCTTCTGCTTTGCTTGCTCGATTTCAGCATTGGTCATATTCTTTATATTTTTTTCCAAATATTCACTAAACTGTTTGCCAGATTTCCTTTCTTCTTTCTTTTTTTGAATTTCAGCTTCCAAATCATCGGATTTTGCAACAAGTTCGTCGTATTTTGCGACAAATTCTTCTGCTTCCTTCAAAAGTTCTGAATTTTCATCATTGGCTTTTTGCCGGACTTTTTCCAGAAATTCATTTATGGATTCCAATGACATTTCCGAATTTTCATATTCATCAGGCAACATATCGTCATCTTTCATATGTTTTCATCTCCTTTATATTATCAGTATGTTTTTATTTTATCACCATACCATAAATGTGTCAACAAAACATTTTTCTTATCTGTACGATATTTCGTACCCATAAATATCGGAAAATTAAACCTTGCTTATTTGCAAACAATATAGTATAATAATAACTGTTAATATATAAGGGGGAGTGAAAATTGGATTTTAAAGGAAAGATTTGTCCTGTTTGCTCAAAAAAATTTGAAATTGATGATGATATAGTGGTATGTCCGAAATGCGGGGCTCCGTATCACCGTGAGTGCTATTCCATAAACGGCAAATGTATATTCCCCGACCTGCACAAGTCAAAACAAAGCTGGAAGGAGGTTTACGACACCTCCGCCGAAAGCTCTGCCGAGGATGATATCCCAAAGGATACTGTCATTTGCCCTCTTTGCGGTGAGGAAAATCCCCGTTACAGCTCTGTATGCAAAAAATGCGGAACTGTCTTTGAAGATAACAGAAATATACGATTTCAGTTTGATCCCAATAAGCTCGATGCCGACGATGACGACTCTCTTGAAGACAAAATCAAAAATTTTACCGAGGGAAATCCCTTTGTGTTTTTGATTGATCCTATGGGCGGTGTTTCAAAAAAAGAAGATTTCGACGGCGTTAACGGTGCGGAACTTGCAAAATTTGTAAGAGCAAACACCACTTACTATATGCCTGTCTTCAAAAATATCAAAAATATCGGCAGGAGCCGTTTCAATATTCCTGCATTTTTCTTCACGGGAGCATGGTATCTTTACAGAAAACAGTATGTTAAGGGAACTATCATATCCCTGCTCTATTTCCTACTCGTAATAACAAGATATTTCGTAACGCTTAACTATTTCCAGCCCATATTCAATGATATCAAAAATACTCTCATGGCTTCGGGTCTCTCAAATCCCGATTCCAGAGACATCATCTCCTGGGCTTTGGAAAACAGCTCCCAAGGTGACTTATATCTTATCCTGCTTCCTTCTGTTATTGCTACCGTTACCTTTATCCTTCGGCTTATCTGCGGTTTTACTGCAAACAGAAGCTATTATAAGCACAGCATAAAAAAAGTTAAACAAATAAAAAAACAGTATAATGGTGATAGCTTATTGAAATTTATCGGCGAAAACGGCGGTGTCAATACACTCCTTGCATGGTCTGTTATGATATGCTATGTCATTTCAATTTTTGCTTTCTCACTGTTGTAAATAAATTTTAAAGGAGTTCTTTTTATGAAAGTAACAAAAGCAGTTATCCCTGCCGCAGGACTTGGCACAAGAGTTCTTCCCGCAACTAAAGCTATGCCCAAGGAAATGTTCCCTATCGTTGATAAGCCCGCTATACAGTATATCGTTGAAGAAGCTGTCGCTTCAGGTATCACCGATATACTCATAATCACAAACAGAGGCAAGGGCATTATCGAAGACCATTTTGATCGTACTCCCGCTCTCGAACAAAGACTTATTGAATCAGGCAAAAACGATGTCTGTGAACAGATTGTCGATATCTCAAGGCTTGCAAACATCTACTACATCCGACAAAAAGAAACCAAAGGTCTTGGTCATGCAGTTAATTGTGCAAGGTCCTTTGTCGGAAACGAACCATTTGCAGTTCTCTATGGCGATGACGTTATCATCGGTGACGATCCTGCCTGCGGTCAGCTCATCAGAGCTTATGAAAAATACGGCAAGGCTGTTGTCGGAATAAAAGCTGTCCCCGAAACCGAAATCTCTAAATACAGCTCCCTCAAGGTCGAGCAGCTTGAAGGCAATATCTACAACTGCACAGACATGATCGAAAAACCAAAAACAAAGGACGCTGTCCTCTCACTCTATTCTATACTCGGAAGATGTGTCCTTACTC
>CACXGJ010000028.1 GCA_902767125.1 uncultured Ruminococcus sp.
ACCTAAATCCATCGTGTATGCCAATTTCACCACAGGTGCCTATAACATCTTGGAAGAATATTATAACACAATCACATAACAATGACAAGATTATTTTTTGTATAATTTTATGTGATTTTGTTATATATTTTAACTAAAAATACTTAAAACCTTTATATTGGATATTGCAATAATAATGAATTTATCGTAAAATTAAGATAAACATAACTTTAAGGAGGCTTTCTCTATGACATTACATGATGCCCGTTACCAATTTGAACATAAATTTCTACCCGGTATGTTCTTTGAACATCCCGAGGCACTTATTACACTGCTGCTTGATGACGCATCAAAGCTCTGCTCGATAATAGGCGATATTTTCGATTATGCAAAAATAGAAAATCCCTATTCCCCCGATGATTTTAAAGCTGAACCCGTAAAAATAGATGAGAATAACTATGCAATACAAATCACGCTTCCCGAACCGTTCACAGAACCTTTAAGTTATTTCCATTATATTTTCTTTGACATTGACTTTAAAAAGACAGCATACTTTTGTCTTGAAAAAGGCAACAGCTTTTTCGGCAATGAGCAACCCTTTTTATGCGGTTGGGACAGTGAAGGTAATCATCTCAACTTCGGAAGCTGCCCCCTTGATGAGAAAATTGCTTTTTTACGCTGTCTGGAATTATTCATGCCATCAAAATATATGAAGGAGTAATTAAATGGAATTTTCAACTTTATTAATGGACGCAGATGATACTATATTCGACTTCCCGAAATGCGAATACAATGCACTTAAAGAAACTATTGCCAAAAACGGTCTGACATTCACAGATGAAACCCATCAGATTTTCAGTCAAATAAATAATTCCCTCTGGAAAAAATTCGAGATAAACAAAATCACCCGTTCAGAACTCAAAATACAGCGTTTCAGACAGCTTGTGGAAACCTGCTTCGGTGATTTTCAAAATCCTGATGTCCTCGCAGATACATACATAACCGAACTTTCAAAACAACCTGTTCTGATAGACGGTGCTTTTGAAGCTCTCCAAAAAATCACACGGAAATTTGATGTTTATATCATAACAAACGGTCTTTCAAGAGTACAGCGTGGAAGATTTTCAAGATCTCCTGTTACTCCGCTTGTCAAGGATATTTTCATATCCGATGAAATGGGCGTAAACAAGCCCAACAAAGAATACTTTGACAAGGTACTTTCAGTCATTCCCCAAAAGGATACTTCAAAAATACTTGTTGTCGGTGACAGTCTTACTTCCGATATGCAGGGCGGTAAAAATGCAGGTCTTATGACTTGCATATATGATCCAAAAAATAAAATAACTCTCCCGCACCCTCTTTGCGATTTTAAAGTTAATGATTTGAATGATATTCTTCAATTTGCGGAGTAAAATACAATGAAATTTATCGTTGAAAAAAGTCTTGACGGCATAACAGTTCAGAATTTTCTGAAAAGACACTGCAATATTTCCGCAAGGCTTCTCACCAAGCTGAAAAGAACTCCCAACGGAATAACATCAAACGGTCGGCATATACGAAGCATAGATATCCTTCATTCAGGTGATATCATAGAACTCACTCTCCCGACGGATAGCAATGAGATCATCCCTGTAAATAATCCCGTTGAGATAGTTTATGAGGATGATCAGACAGTTGTCTTCAACAAGCCCCCTTTCATGCCCGTACATCCCGTCAGAGATCATCAGCTTGATACTCTTGCAAATTTTGCCGTTTACTATGCACAGTCGAAAGGTGAGAATTATTCTTTCCGTGCAGTCAACAGAATCGACAGGAACACATCCGGTCTTGTTCTGACAGCTAAAAACAGCTTCGCTATGACATTCCTTACAAAGCATATACAGAAAACCTACACTGCACTTTGTGAAGGAGAAATTCACGGCAACGGAACTATTGATTCTCCCATAAGACTCAAGGAAGGTCACACTATTCAAAGAGAAACAGGCACAGGCGGTATCACAGCCATCACACATTATAAAGCACTCAAAACCCTTTATGATCATACTTATCTTGAATTTTCGCTTGAAACGGGACGTACTCATCAGATACGTGTACACATGGCAAGCATAGGACATCCCCTGGCAGGTGATGATATGTACGGAGGAAGCCTGAAATACTTTGACAGACAGTGCCTGCACTGCTCCGAAATACAGTTCACTCACCCTATAACACATGATATTATCACTGTTCGCAAAGCCCCTGAAAATTGGTTTCAAGTCCTTGAAAAATTTTTTTAAAAATCAGGCATTAATTTCCTTTCACGCTCATATATTTTTAATATCATTGTTTATAAAATGATTACATAAACAAAATCGTTCTTTTCGGAATATAATATTACTGTGTTGATTTTTTATAGGCAATGATTATATACTTTATCTTTTGGATAAAATATTATCAGCACATCAAATCAAAAATTCGGAGTGTGAAAACTATGAATATCAGACGAGGAGATATTTACTATGCTGATTTGAGTCCCGTTGTAGGCTCTGAACAGGGCGGTGTAAGACCTGTTCTGATTATCCAGAACAATGTCGGAAATCGTTTCAGTCCGACTGTTATCGCTGCGGCTATCACAAGCCAGAACTCAAAAGCCAAGCTCCCCACCCATATAAGATTATATGCCGATAACAGCGGTCTTTCAAAGGATTCTGTCGTTTTGCTCGAACAGATCAGGACTCTCGATAAAAAAAGACTCAAGGAAAAAATGGGTACTTTAAACAGTAATGATATGTATAAAATTGACGAAGCCCTTTCAATAAGCTTCGGTCTTGATCATGAGAATTTAAGAAGACAAGCTACATAACAATTCTTTTTTGTTATGTTCCGAAAAGACGGCAGACTTTCCTGATCCTGCCGTCTTTTTTTTCAAAAAAATTTCCTCACGCTTTTATAAAAAGACAATTTTCTTTTTTGATTTATGGGATAATATATTCGGAGATGATACATTGAAACAGACAATATATATTGATATTCTTTTCTGCGTCAATTTTATAATAGATTATATAATACTTCTCTCCGTCAAAAAATTCAGAGGTCTCCATACAAAAAATTCAAGGCTTCTTTTAGCCGCCTCTATCGGAGGTATCAGCTCCTTTATCATCCTTTTGCCGCCTATGCACATTCTATTGTCATGGACGGTCAATATCATTGAAGCAGGCATTATTACTGCGACAGCCTTCCTTCCAATGAGATTTTGGGAATATCTGAAAACTTTCTCTGCACTTTTTCTGATCAGCTTCTCATACTGCGGTGTCATGACAGCTGTATTATCATTATTTTCCCCAAAAAATCTCATTATAAGAAACACTACGGTCTATATAAATATCTCTCCCGTAGTCCTTATAATCCTTACACTTGTATGTTATATCTTCATGAGGATAATATTGAGATTATCCTCCAAGAAATTTTCCCGTAACCTGAACTGTGATATAGAAATATCACACAACGGAAAGCTCCTTTATCTGAACGGTTCTGTCGATACGGGAAATACCCTGCATGAGCCTTTTTCGGGCGAGTGCGTCATCGTTGCAAATGCCGATCTGTTCAAAGATTTTTTTGACGCTCAAAAATACACATATTCCAATAACACGGATATAATAAAGGACGGCTTCAGGCTCATCCCCTTCAAGTCTGTCGGCGGAAACGGTCTTCTCCCCGCCTTCAGACCGTCACGGTTATATCTTATAGAAAATGATAAAAAAACAGAAATCCATGCTTATATAGGTCTTTGCGAGAATAAATATCTTTCTCGTGACAGTGATGTATTGGTACCCTTGGAATTGATCTTATGAAACGGAGCTGAATTTTTTTGAGTAATCTTTTGATAGCAGGCTGGCTGAAATTAAAAAAAGCCCTCACAGATGAAAATAACGGTGTGTACTACATAAACGGTCCGGAAACACTGCCTCCTCCGCTCAAGTCTGCCGAGGAAAGCAGAATCATGCAGAGAATAGAAAACGGTGATGAATCCGCCAGAGAACCCCTTATCACCCATAATCTCCGTTTGGTAGTATACATTGCAAAAAAGTTTGAATCTCCCTCGGTCAATGTCGAGGATCTTATCTCAATAGGCACTATCGGTCTTATAAAAGCAGTAAATACCTTTTGTCCGTCAAGGAATATAAAATTAGCCACCTATGCCTCACGCTGTATTGAAAATGAAATACTCATGTATCTCCGAAAGACTGCCCAGCAAAAAAATGAAATTTCGATAGATGAACCTCTCAACGTCGATTATGACGGCAATGAACTTTTGATTTCGGATATTCTCGGCAGTGATGAAAATTTAGTAAATGCCCGTATCGAACAGGAATCCGAACAAAATCAACTTATGCGTGCCGTCAACCGACTCAATAAAAGAGAACTGTCCATTATGGAGCTTCGTTTCGGTCTGAACGGCAATCAGCCCCATACTCAAAAGCAGGTCGCTGATATCCTCGGCATATCACAGTCATATATCTCCCGTCTTGAAAAGAAAATTATCAAGCATCTCAAAAACGAGATTCAAACCAAATACTGACACTCTAAACTTATTTTTGCATAATTGATTATAAAAAATTGCAAATTTTCCCCAAATTTTATATTTTTTTTAAAAATATCTGTTAAATTTAAAATTTCTGTGTTATAATAATTCCTGTAATTTATCATTAAAGAAAAAGGAGATTTTTTGACATGGAAATAGTTTGTTTAGACCTTGAAGGCGTACTTGTCCCCGAAATATGGATAGCTTTTGCGGAAGCAAGCGGTATCCCGGAACTTAAAAAAACTACCCGTGATGAACCCGATTATGCAAAGCTCATGAGATTCCGTCTTGACATACTCAAGGAGCATGGTCTCGGACTCAAGGAAATTCAGGATACTATTGCTAAAATTGATCCTATGCCCGGTGCTAAAGAATTTCTCGATGAACTCCGTTCTCTCACACAGGTTATTATCATCAGCGACACTTTCACACAGTTTGCAAAGCCTCTTATGAAAAAGCTCGGCTATCCGACTATCTTCTGCAATACCCTTGAGGTTGCCGACAATGGTGAGATAACAGGCTTCAGAATGCGTATCGAAAATTCAAAATACACTACCGTAAAGGCTCTCCAGTCAATCGGCTATGACACTATCGCAAGCGGTGACAGCTATAATGACCTCGGCATGATAAAGGCAAGCAAGGCAGGCTTCCTCTTTAAGAGTACAGATAAGATAAAAGCTGACAATCCCGACCTTCCCGCTTTTGAAACATATGACGAG